>CABQQJ010000204.1 GCA_902466275.1 uncultured Veillonella sp.
TCCCAAAGCACCGTCTAAAAAAATTTTAGTTCCAATCTTGATGATAACCGCGTTTTGCATAATCAGCAGTAGCAGTGAAGAGGATATCTGTGCTAGAGTTAAGTGCAGTTTCCGTGGAATCTTGTAATACCCCGATAATAAAGCCTACGCCTACAACTTGCATTGCTACATCATTGGAGATACCAAATAGAGAACAAGCCAATGGAATGAGTAGTAAGGAACCGCCTGCAACACCGGAAGCCCCACATGCACCTATAGTGGCAATAACAGATAATAGGATTGCGGTAGGAATATCTACAACGATACCTAATGTATGCGCCGCAGCTAATGTCATGATTGTGATTGTAATTGCTGCACCACCCATATTGATTGTAGCTCCTAATGGAATGGATACGGAATACATATCTGGATTAAGTTTTAATCGTTTGGCTAAATCAAGGTTTACGGGAATGTTTGCAGCAGAACTACGTGTAAAGAACGCATAGATTGCAGATTCTCGTAAGCATTTAAATACCAATGGGTATGGATTACGACGAAGGTAAATAAATGATAAAATTGGATTGATTACTAGTGCTACAAAGATCATAGAACCAAGTAATAATACGAGTAATTGAAAGTACCCAATCAAGGCTTCGATGCCGTTAGTAGCAATGGATTCTGCTACAAGGCCCATAATACCAAGAGGGGCGAATCGAATGATCCAACCTACTACAGTAGTAATAGCTTGTGCAATGGACTCCATAACTTCCTTCGTATTCATCGGTGCATGGCGTAAAGCACCACCAATGATAAGTGCCCAACCTAAAATACCGATGTAGTTAGCAGTCATTAAGGCTTTTACTGGATTATCAACTACATTTTTTAGTAATGTTGTCATAACCTCTACGATACCTTGAGGTGGTGCGGCATCGGCTGCACCTGCTGCTAGGTGTAATGTAGTAGGAAAAAAGAAGCTTACGATTACTGCTAAAGCCGCAGATAGGAATGTACCTAGTAAATATAAGGTTATAACAGAGCCCATACCTGTTTTTTGTCCAGAGCGATGTTTACTAATCGCAGCAATTACTAAGAAAAATACGAGGATAGGGGCGATACCTTTTAGCGCTCCAACGAAGAGGACTCCTAATAAAGCAAGTTCATTGGCCACATCGGGCACATAAAGAGCAGTTAAAATACCAATAATCAAACCTATGATAATTTGTTGGATTAGACTGACTCTATTGATTGATTTTACAAATCGATTCATAGTACACTCCAATACTTATATAAAAACAAATAAAATTCCATGATAAAGTATCCTTTCAACATGGACATATGTCATTATACAACGAACATGAAATGGTGGCAATAGATATTATAATCGATAGTCGTATATATTTATTATAAATATAGGTAAAAAATAGATATGTGTGTTTAGTTCTATATTATGTAGCGGAAAATACTAAATACCAGTGTTTTTAGTAGATATGTATATATTACATAGTCACTATATAGAGTATATATATTAGGATTCTTTTTAGCGTTCCTATAGTGTGGTATACTATGCCATATATAGTTCTTGAATATAGTTCTTGATTAGTGAAAATTAGTGAAAGGACCATAATGAATACTAAAGAATTTAAAACGTATGCAGATAAAGAAAAATTTGTGCAAGGCGTTTTTTCTAATATTGCAAAAAACTATGATTTAATGAATACGGTGTTAAGCTTTGGACAAGATTATTTTTGGCGTAAATTCTCTGTAAAAGCGATGAATATCGGTCCTCACCAATATGTACTTGATGTGGCATGTGGTACTTGTGTATTTACGAAGGAAGCATTACGTCAAGAGCCCACTTTGAAAGTAGAGGCATTAGATTTTAATAGTGAAATGCTAAACCAAGGGCGTGTTCGTATTGAAACTGCCGGTTTACTTGATCAAGTAAATTTAGTACAAGGTGATGCCATGGCCTTACCATATGAGGATAATACATTTGATGCTGCAATGAGTGGCTTTGCAATGCGAAATGTTCCAGATATTAAGCAGGTATTGTCTGAAATGCAACGCGTGGTAAAACCAGGGGGGAAGGTTGTGGTGTTAGAACTTGCAAAACCAAGTATGTTTGGGTTTAAACAGTTATATAACTTCTATTTTTCATATATATTGCCTATTATAGGAAAATTGAGCAAAGATAACTCTTCCTATGCATGGCTTCCAGAATCTTTACGTAGATACCCACATCAAAGTGAGATTTTAGAAATCTGGAAATCTCTTGGATATGAAAATGCCACCTATCATGAATTGACAGGCGGCATTGTAGCGGTCCACGAAGGTGTGGTACCAGAAAATTCTATTGTAAATAATAAGTAATATTAGCGTCTTGAGAAACTACTAATGATCCTTTTTCAACAGGAGTAGCAGTTTCGAGAGACGCTTTTAACATTACTGCGTTACGATAGTAACCAGAGTCCATAGAGCTTGTTTGAGGTGTACTGATAGAAACTGTTTTTACAGGTCCTAATGTACGGCCAAGGGCTGCAGCGATAACCTCAGCTTTATGACGACCGTCTTGAATTGCTTCTGTAGTCAAAGAATCAGATAGTTGTTGAGATACATCATTTTGGAAAGAAAGGTTGTTGATATCATTAGCCCCAGCGCTAACAGCAGCATCGACGACTTTTCCAACATTATCAAGATTATTGATTTTTACAGTTACACGATTAGACACATTATAACCAGTATTGATTCGTTTGCCTTCTTGGTAATCACTAGTAGGGTTAATAGAAATATTAGAGGTATAAATATCTTTTTTATCGATACCTAAATGACCTAACTTACTAATCAAATCACTCATGATGCGGTCATTGTTAGATTTTGCAGCATTGATGTTTGTGTTTTCGCTAGTAATACCAAGTGTTAAAATCGCATAGTTAGGGGCTACAGAACGAGAGGCTTGGCCAGTAATTTGAATTTCAGAAGAATCAAAAGTACCTT
>CABQQJ010000205.1 GCA_902466275.1 uncultured Veillonella sp.
TCACCAGTTAAAGAAACAGCCTTTTGACCGCGTTCATTAAATGCCATAGCCATCAACGCGATTGTTACTTGTTCGCCTGTAGACAACAAACGGTCCATTTCACGACCATATGGTTTAGATGTTACTTGTTTTGCCAAAGATACCAAGTCATCTGTTGTATCCCCCATAGCAGATACAACTATTACAATGCGATCGTCCTCTTTCTTTTCATGAAGGACACGATCAACGATATTAAATATTTTTTCAGGTGTTGCAACAGAACTGCCACCAAACTTTTTGACGATTAATGCCACTATTATCCCTCATTTATCATTGTACTAAAAAATAACATGCATATACTTTACCACAAAACAAACCGCACTGTAAAGGGATATACAGGTATTTTTCCACTATAAAAGAACAAAATTCTTTTTATAGCGGACACACATTATATTTATAATCAATAGTTAATGTTCGTGACGTGTCATACTCTCTATACAAAAAAGACCAGCCCTAAGGCTGGTCTTTATTAGTTGATTAAGTTAATTAAGCAACTGTGATTTCTTTTTCGGATTCCCACAAACCGTGGATGTTGCAGTAGGATACAGCAATCAATTTACCAGATTTGTTCAAGGAAACTGCCAAAGAACCTTCAGAAATTGCATGTACAGGGCCTTCGTTTGCAGTTGCGCCATCACCATGTACGTTGAAGGAAATTTCACCAACTTCGAATGGCAATTGAGTACCTTCAGCTACGAAGTACAATTTAATCCATTCAATGTGATGTTCTACAGTGTTAGGATGTGCAATGTCTTTACCTACGGACAAAGTTACGTGGAAAGTTTCACCTGCTTTTACAGTGTCAACTGTTTCGATAACAGGAACGTGTTTTTCAGTAGCGAAATCGCCAGATTTAATGTAATCATGTACAGCCATAGTTAACCTCCTGGTTAGTCTTATATACATACTTAATGTCAAGAATATTGAGCACCTCTGTGCTTATGACTATATTATACATTTTCGATATAGTTTTAGCAAGGACTTTTTCGAAACTTTTAGATTTAATTATAGTTAAAACTCATAAATACAAAATATCAGTTGCTAAATGTACTACTAAACATGCTACTACACATGCCTTTAGCAGTATCCTTAAGATTTAAGTACATATACTTAGAACTCAATGCCTTTAGCAGCCTTAATGCCCTTTTCATAAGCATGCTTTACTACATTCATTTCCGTTACAGTATCTGCCATATCAATGATTTCAGGTTTAGCATAGCGACCCGTCAAAACAACATGAAGTCTTTCTGGCTTATTTTTAAGCATTTCCACTACAGAATGCACATCGATAAGCTCATAATTAATGGCATTATTGATTTCATCCATAATGATGAGGTCCCATCGATCTGAATTTACTTCTTCTACTAATGTTTGCCAAGCCTCTTGAGCTGCCTCTTTGTGACGTGCCAATTCAGCCTCGCCTACTTCATCTCGTTTATAGTAAATAAAACCCTTTCCCATAGAGCGAATTTCAACTTGATCACCTAGTTTAGCGAGACCTGCCAATTCACCATAACCATTACCGCTCTTAATAAATTGTAATATAAGAACCTTGAAACCTTGTCCGACAGCACGTAAAACAACGCCTAATGCCGCTGTTGTTTTACCTTTACCATTCCCTGTATTAACTAGAATTAATCCACGTTCTTCCATAATAGCTCCTTTAATACGAACTGTCCCGCAATAACTTTAAGAACTAACTATTCCTGATTAATTACATTCTCCTCATATTTACTAATAGGATCACAATAATACATATGAATATAATTGCACATTACAATACTTATGTATGTAATTGTGATAATACATAGTAATATAAACCTATTAAATACATTTATACATCTATTACTTTTGGGCTTTATAAGCAGCACATGTATCAACAAAATGTTGTGCCCCTTCATCAGAGCCAGCAAAGTTCAAATGTAAGTAAGAAGCTAATACATTTTTTGTTGCATAGCCGCCGTCATACGATTGAGGTTTACGGCCTCCTTCTAAATGAAAAGCCCATGGGAAGTCATCTATAGTTGGCTCCATTGTAGAGAAATGAAACTCATGACCACGAATAGCTGTATTCATAGCGCCTAATAAAGTATCTCTCTTTGCAGTTGCTGTAACATAGCCCACCTTTTGAAGCTTTTGTTGCATCACACAATTGGCAGGTACAATACCTACAGTTTTATATACAGAGCCTTCAAAGTCATGAATACTTTCACAAAGATACATAAGGCCACCACATTCGGCATAAATAGGCATACCTTGTGCATTAGCTTGGCGGATAGATTCCTTCATAGACTCATTGCTAGATAACTGAAATAAAAACATTTCTGGGAAGCCACCACCGAATACAAGTCCGTCTACATCAGGAATTACCGAGTCATTAAGCGGACTAAAGTAAACAAGCTCAGCCCCTTTTTCCTCTAACGCAACAAGACTAGCTGGATAGTAGAAAGAGAACGCCTCATCATAAGCTACACCAATTTTTACACGTTTTTCAATGGATTTAACATCTATAGCATCTGGTAGTTCGATAGTTGGTGCATTGGTAGCAATTTCCAATAGTGCATCGAGATTTACCATCTTCTCAACAGCTTCTCGAATCGTATTAATTGCCTCTGTTGGATCGATTTCAGTAACTGGTGTAAGTCCTAAATGACGCTCTGGAGAATGCATACGATCATCACGATAAATGGCACCAATAACAGGTACGCCGATTTTATCCATCCCTTCACGAACCATACGCTCATGATTGGCTGAGCCTAAGCGGTTCAAGATGACACCGCCAAAGTTTACCTCTGGGTCATAATCACGGAAACCTTTAGCAATGGCAGCTGCACTTTCACCCATAGCCTTACAATCGATAACGAGCACAACAGGAGCGCCTAATTGCTTAGCGATTTGAGCCGTACTGCTCACGCCC
>CABQQJ010000206.1 GCA_902466275.1 uncultured Veillonella sp.
GTAATTCTTTATAATGCTCTACCGTGTAATGACGATTCATTTTCTTTAAAATACGATTGGAACCAGATTGAATAGGTAAATGTAAATGCGTCACAATATTGGATGACCTACCAAGAGCATCAATCATAGACTTACTCATATCTTGAGGATGACTTGTCATATAGCGAATACGTTCTATACCAGGAATACCATCAAGAGCATCAACTAAATCTGTACCATCTTTAAAATCTAGGCCATAAGAGTTTACATTTTGCCCCAATAAAGTAATCTCTTTAAAACCTTTAACCCCTAGGTCTGTAACCTCTTTAACAATGGCCTCTACAGGTCGGCTAATCTCTCTACCACGTACATGGGGAACAATACAATAGGTGCAAAATTTATTACAGCCATTCATAATAGGTACCCATGCATAAAAAGAGCCATTTGGTTTTGCCTCTAATTCAGGTAATACAGTGTTATCCATATCTACGCTGATTTGATGCGTATGTCCATGTTGTACTTCTTCAATCATCTCGTTAATATGTTGAATATTATGAGTGCCTAATACAATATCAATATGAGGAGCTCGTTTAAACATTTCTGCTTGATTTTTTTGAGCCATACATCCTGTGACGGCGATAATCAAGTTTTTATTATTATGTTTTAGTCTTTTTAGCTCACCTATACGCCCATAAACTTTAGTTTCTGCATTTTCACGCACTGCACAAGTATTTAGCAGAATTAAATCTGCAGTTTCAACATTCTCTGTTGGTATATACCCAACAGATTCCAGCTGATGCGATAATCGCTCAGAGTCGGCAGTATTCATTTGACAACCATAGGTGTAAATATAATAAGACTTCATTCTAACTCCTATACTTTAACAATCTTACGTTTTGTTTCTATAATATTCTTAACTTTAATGGACATGCGTTCAATAGACATGCCGGTAATATATTCAATTTCATTGCGAACAGATTTTTGTACCTGTTGCATCAACGGTTTAACAGGATATCCATGTTCAATAACTACAGCCATATCAACAACAAGACCGTTTTGACCTTTGTCGCTTTTTTTAAAAGAAATTATACTGGTCTCATCGACACCAGCTACTTTTTTTAACCCATTTCTAATCAATTTAATAATTACTTCATCGTCAAAAGTGAGTCGACCATAGTAGCTAAAAGCAGGACGTACAACAGAACGTTCAAATCCTTCAGAACCAATTTGACCTAAGGTATCTTGATCTTGTTTTTTCAAAGTCCGGCGGCGCCACATGGTTTTGATCGGATCGATCAAATACCCCCTAAAGTGTGACTTTAATTCCATAGTCGGCACAGGAATTATATGTTTACCCTCTTTAAGACGTGCATGTTGTGCCTTTTCAATTTCCTTAGGTGTTGCAACATCTTCTATACGAATATATCGATCAGGTTCTTGTAAGCCTAAAGCTTTAGTAATCTTCTTAACCATATTATCAGAAGTGCCGATAATCATAAGCTTATTAGGTTTAATCTTATCTAATTGTTCTCGTACGGATTTAACTTGTACTTCGTCTTGAAAAATAGCACGACGAACAGCTTTTAAACGACTAGACTCTTTTTTTGCAGAAAAGCCAGCTACAATTTTATTATCATGAATCAAAATACCATCATCGATGATACATTCAATTTTATTTTCATGAGCAACTACGAGGGCACGATGACTTTTACCTGTGCCACTACTACCTACAAATGCAACGACTTCCATAGTCTACCTCGTCATTTATAACAAACTAATAAATTCTGATACATCCTTACCAGATACTAAGTAATCACCAAATCTATCAGGTTTCTTGCCTACAATACCATGGTAATCAGAACCACCAGTAATAAATAGCTTATGCTTTTTAGCGAATTCTTTATATCGCTCCACATCATCATCATTATGCTTTGAGTGATATACCTCCATACCATCAAAATCATAATCTAACATTTCCAACACATATTCATCACTGGTAACCAATTTAGGATGAGCCATAACAGCAAGTCCTCCAGCTTTATGTATAATATCAATAATATAAGGAACCTCTACTTTTACCTTAGGAACATAGCAAGGACTATCTTTTCGAAGAATACCTTTAAATACATCATTAATATCCTTGGCATAACCACCATCAATTAAAAGTTTACCAATATGTGGGCGACCATAAGCTTTAGTATCAGGAAATTGTTTAATGAGCTCTTCTTTTGTAATATAATATCCTTCATTATTACAACGACGGATAATTTCATCGATACGTTCTTCACGTTTTCCTTTAAAAAACGTAATAAAATCGATTAAATCTTTATTATTTTCATCAAAACAATATCCTAAAATATGAATTGACTTATCTTTATAATCAGCACTAAATTCACAGCCATTTACAATTTTAATAGATTCATTAGGATCTAATTCTTTCTGAGCAGTACGCAATGCTTTAATTCCATCAATTTCATCATGATCAGTTAAAGCCATCATAGATACATTACAGTCTATGGCATGTTGCAATAGATCTTTAGGTGTTTCAACACCATCTGAAAAGATGGAATGCATATGAAAATCTACAAGCATATAGTACCTCCCATTACAAATATCCTATCTTTTAATTATGACTGATTTAGTCTATTAATTCAAGTTTAGAAAGAAAAATTGCGACCCTAATGAGCATTCACTAGAATCGCAATTTTATTATAAGTTTTGAAGTAATTCTGTTACTTTTGTAGCTACAGAATCAATAGCACAGGAAAGTGCCTCTCCAGTCTTACGAATTTGAATTTCTACTTCATTATTTTCAAGCGTATTTTTACTTACTGTAATGCGAAGAGGATAGCCAATTAAATCAGCATCCTTAAACTTAACGCCTGCACGATCTTTACGATCATCGAGCAATACATCTACACCAGCCTCTTTTAATGCAGTGTAAATAGTTGCACTTGTAGA
>CABQQJ010000207.1 GCA_902466275.1 uncultured Veillonella sp.
GAATTGTAACATGTACGCAATGTAAGGCGTCATCCAAGAGAAAACTGTCGGTAATAGATAAGCTAATACCGCCATCAATAGTACAATCCAAGATAGATAACTATTGAATAAGTGGTTAATAGAACGAATAACACTCATAAAAACACTCGCTTTCATAATAAATCAAAATTTAATACGCCGATTATTATAGCATTTCTATAGAATATTAACAACACATACAAAAGGAGTTCACATAACACCTGTTACGTGAACTCCTTTGATTAATTGATCAAATTTATTTTGTTAAAGCACTTACATTATCTAAACGATGTAAGCATTTTTCTTTGCCAAGCAATGTAACAATATTATTCAAATCTGGACCATGCATTTGACCTGTTAAAGCTACACGAATTGGCATAAATACGAATTTACCTTTTAAAGAGGTTTCTTTCATTACGGCCTTGATTGTTGCTTTTACAACTTCAGGTGTAATTTCATCAAGTTCAGCCAATGCATTCCGGAAAGCGCCGAGAACTGTTGGAGCTGTTTCTTCATTCAATACAGCACGCAATTCCTCTTCGTGACCTTCTTCAAGGAATACAGTTTCACCCATAAACATGCCTACATGATCTTTAATTTGAGCACCATAGCTAATATGATCACGGAATGTAGAGCATAATAATGTCAACCAATCAATATCAGCTTGATTCAAGCTATCTGGAGCTAAACCAACCTCTTTCAAATGTGGCAAGCAAAGATGGAATAAATCTTCGTCGCTCAAATTTTTCATATAGTGGAAGTTGATATGGTTTAATTTATCAATATCAAATACTGCTGGGTTCTTCGCTACGCGATCCATGGAGAAAGCTTGAATCAATTCATCTTGTGTGAAGAATTCTTCTTCACCTTCAGGAGCCCAACCAAGAAGTGCCAAGAAGTTTACAAGTGCTTCTGGCAAGTACCCTAATTGTTTGTATTGTTCAACAGAGGTAGCACCATGACGTTTGGACATTTTCTTGTAATCTTTACCAAGAATTAAGGAAATGTGACCAAACTTAGGTGCTTCCCAATCTAAAGCTTCATAAATAGCCATTTGACGAGGTGTATTGGATAAATGTTCCTCTGCACGAATAACGTGAGTGATACCCATCATATGATCGTCCATTACTACGGCAAAGTTATATACAGGAATACCATCGGATTTAACGATAACGAAGTCACCTACACCGTTAGACTCAAAGGATACATGACCACGTACCATATCATCGAAAGCATATGTTTTATTCAAGGGAACGCGCAAGCGAATGGTTGGTTTACGACCTTCTGCAATATATTTAGCCTTTGTCTCTTCATCTAAGTGTTCACAATGACCGTTGTATTTTGGTGTTTCCCCACGATCCATTTGATCTTGACGCACCGCATCTAACTCTTCAGGTGTGCAATAACACTCATAAGCTTTACCTTCATCCAATAAACGTTGTGTTACTTCTTTATATAAATCAAGACGTTCTGTTTGACGGTAAGGACCATTATTACCACCTACATCAATGCCTTCATCCCAGTTCATGCCAAGCCATTGTAAGGAAGCTTTAATATTCTCTTCACTTTCACGTGTAGAACGAGCTAAATCTGTATCTTCAATGCGCAATACAAATGTGCCTTTTTCCTTACGTGCTAATAACCAGTTAAATAAAGCAGAACGAGCACCACCAATATGGAATGGACCCGTAGGGCTTGGAGCAAAACGAACTTTCATGGAACTCATGATTAAATCTCTCCTTCATATACAGAAACGACAGCTTGTGCAGCAATACCTTCGCGGCGCCCAATAGCACCTAGCATTTCATTCGTTGTCGCTTTAATACTAATGCGATCTAATGGTATCTCTAAAATAGACTGTAAATTAGACTTCATCATATCGATGTGAGGTTTTAATTTAGGTGTCTCAGAAATAACCATAATATCAATATTATAGGCTTGTAACCCACGTTCTTTCAATAAGAAATTTACTTTTTCTAGTAAAAGCATGCTAGAAATCCCTTTATACTGGTCGTCTTCAGGTGGAAAATAGTATCCAATATCCCGTAAACCAGCGGCACCTAGCATGGCATCCATCAATGCATGAATGAGAACATCCGCATCGGAATGACCATCTGGGCCAAGCTCAGATTCAATTTGAACGCCCCCTAAGATGCATGGACGGCCTGCTTTTAATTGATGAATATCATAACCAAATCCAACGCGCATACGCTTATCCTCAATTCCTAAATACCGTTTTGCTACGGCAATATCATTGGGCGTTGTCACCTTAATATTGCAGTAATCACCTTCTACTATATGTACAGGCTTTCCTAAATATTCCACAAGAGATACATCATCAGTCCCTAAATAGTTTAAATCATGAGCCTTTTGATGGGCCGCCTTAAATAAATCTTTTTGAAAGCCTTGTGGTGTTTGAATTTGGTATAGCTCACTGCGTTTCAATGTTTCAACAACGGTATGTTCTGTATTAACACGTTTAATCGTATCAGTAGCAGGCACACCAACTGTGGCAGCACCATATGTGTTAGCAGCCTCAGCGACAGCACTAAACATTTCTGTAGAGGCTAATGGGCGTGCTCCATCATGAACAAGGACGATGTTACTAGATTCATCGACCGCCTTAAGACCGCAAGCAACGGAGTCTTGACGTTCAGCACCACCAAGAACGATATGAACTGGTACTGTAAGGTTCAAGACCTTAATATGTTCAGCCATATAGTCTTGTTCACCATCGGCTACCACGAGAATAATCTCTTTTAAGCCTTCCAGTTTAGCCACATTCTGCAAAGTACGCTGGATAATAGAGTATCGACCAAGGGGTATAAATATCTTATTTTCTTTATATGCCATACGGCGTCCTGCCCCTGCGGCAAGAACGATACAGCTAATTTCCTTGTCCATTTTGTCCCCCA
>CABQQJ010000208.1 GCA_902466275.1 uncultured Veillonella sp.
TGGATATCGAAGCAGACGGCACAATTAAAGGCTTGTTCTAATAGAAAGTGTTTTTACATGAGGCTATGTTATGAAATTAGTAGAACAACGAGTAATAGATTTTGTGGCTGCTACTGCCTCTAAAGCGCCAACGCCAGGTGGTGGTGCTATTGCGGCATTGACTGCCGCAACGGGGGCGGCTTTAGCAGAAATGGTAGCAAACCTTACATTTGGTAAAAAAGGTTATGAAGCGGTTCAGACCGAAATGGAGGAGCTTCAAGCTAAAGCAGAAGCGATTCGCAAGCGCATGCTCGAATTATCTCAAGCTGATGCAGATGTATTTAATATCTTTATGAACGCCTTAGGATTGCCAAAGAATACAGATGAAGAAAAGGCTGCGCGTACAGCTGCTATTCAACAAGCATACAAAGATGCTGCTATGGTACCTTTTGAAATTGGAGAATTAGCGAATCAAATATTTGATTTAGCAGAATTAGCCTCTCGTAAGGGGAATCAAAACCTTATTACAGATGGTATTATTGCGGCTATTAATGCGCGTGCTGCAGTGAAATCGGCTTTTTTGAATGTGCGTATTAATTTATCTGGTATTAAAGATGAAAGTTTTGTAGCAGAACTAACATCTAAGATGTATGCCATTGAAAAAGATCTTGATGTTAAAGAGTCGTCTATCATAGGGTTATATGAATAATAAGAGATTATAATATAAATCGAATAATATAACCGAGCAAACTATAAAAGTTCGGGAAATAATATAAAGAGAGCCTATTAATACATATAAAATAATAGACTCTCTTTTTTCTATTGTTATAATCCGAACGATAGTGTAAAATAAATGGGTGTTATTTCGAGGTTTGATGTAGGAGACATTATGACAGATCAAAAACAAATGAATACGGTCGATAGTATGTTGCCAATACCACAGCTCTTTGCCTTTGGTTTACAGCATGTACTTGCCATGTATGCTGGAGCTGTTGCGGTACCGATTATCGTGGCACAGGCGATGAATTTACCTGTGGAGGACTTGATTCGTCTTATTACAGCAGACTTGTTTACTTGTGGCATTGCGACCTTAATTCAAACATTAGGCTTCGGTAATATAGGTGGGCGTATCCCTATGATCCAAGGTGTTACTTTTGCATCTGTCGGACCTATGACTATGATTGGGGCACAGCATGGTATGACTGCCATTTACGGTGCCATTATTGTAGCAGGTCTATTTACTTTTATAGTAGCTCCATTCTTTAGCCGTCTAATTCGACTGTTCCCCCCTGTTGTAACGGGAACAATAATTACTCTTATTGGGATTAATTTGATGCCAGTTGCCATTAATTGGATGGGGGGCGGTGTAGGAAATCCAGAATTTGGAAGTTATACGAACATAGGACTTGGATTTCTTACGTTTTTAATTGTTGTATTTGTATACAAGTTTGCTAAAGGTTTCTTAAGTAATCTTTCTGTATTAATCGGTTTGATCGCAGGCACAGCAATTGCCTTTGCAATGGGCGTTGCTAATTTTGACGAAGTTGGTCGTTCTCAATGGGTTGCTTTCATTGAACCATTCTATTTTGGTTTGCCAACCTTTGACTGGGCTTCTGTACTATCTATGATTATCGTCATGCTCGTTGTCATGGTAGAGACTACAGGTGATAGTATTGCTATTGGTGAAATTGTGGATAAGCCAATAGGTCGAAAAGAATTGGCTTCTGTTATTCGTGCTGATGGTATTTCCACTTTAATAGGGGGAATCCTCAATAGTTTTCCATATACAGCCTTTGCTCAAAATGTAGGACTTATTGCGGTTACAGGTGTTAAAAGTCGCTTTGTAGTAGCTGCATCTGGAGTAATCTTAATTTTGTTAGGTTTATTCCCTAAATTAGCTGCTATAGTTGCTAGCATTCCAAATGCAGTACTCGGTGGTGCTGGCATTGCTATGTTTGGCATGATTGTTGCTAGCGGTATTCGCTCTCTTGGTAAGGTTAGTTTTGATGGTAATCATAACTTGATGCTTGTGGCGATTAGTATTGGAGTGGCTATGATCCCTATTGCGGCGCCGAACTTTTATGCTAATTTCCCTGATTGGGCACAAATTATATTAAAATCTGGCATTACCTTTGGTAGTATTATGGCAATCTTGCTTAATTTATTACTAAATGGTGTTAATAAAGGTGACGAAATTAAAGAAATGGGTCGCCGATAATAATAACTAGATGAGAACTCTACCTCTTTCGGTAGAGTTTTTTTAGTGAATAAAATCACAGGAAAAACATTAGAATATTATGCTATAATATATAGATAATTGTAGAACTATTTTGTGATACTTTCATAAAATAGGAATACTAGTCTGTATTTACAATTAAGTGTTTATAAAAAGTTATGTATATGGAATGTTCCCATAAGAAGGGAAGGGCTACGTGGCAGACGGAAAAATTATTGCTATCTCCATAAGTGAGAGAAAAGGGCAAAAAAAACATAATATTGAATCCGCCAATCTCATTGTTGATCATGGGATGGAGGGAGATGCTCATGCAGGAAATTGGCATCGCCAAATCAGCTTGCTTGGTATTGCGAGTATTGATCACATGAGGGCACAAGGTGCAGATGTCAAACCTGGTGATTTCGCTGAAAACATTACAGTAGAAGGCATGGTTCTTTATGAATTAGCTGTAGGGACTCACTTACAAGTAGGTGATGATGTGATTCTTGAAATTACTCAAATTGGCAAGGAATGTCATCAAGGTTGTGAAATTATGAAACAAGTTGGTTCCTGCATTATGCCTACACAAGGTATCTTTGGTAAGGTTCTTAAAACTGGTATGATTCATGTAGGTGATGAAGTATCTATTATTAAATAATTTCGTATTAGTAAATGAGGTGTGTTATGAAAGACGCATGGGGCCGTAC
>CABQQJ010000209.1 GCA_902466275.1 uncultured Veillonella sp.
ATGACGCAACGCTATTTGTTCTTCAATGCCAGCCTCTTCAATAAGATTGACAAAAATAGCACTACTACCATCACCTACAGGAGGTTCTGGAGAATCCATTTCAATATAACAGTTATCAATATTCATAGCACTGAACGCTGCCATCAAATGCTCTACAGTGAATACCTTTGCCTCACCATTTTCCAATGTGGTAGCGCGCATAGTGTTCGTCACATTATCAATGTGTGCTCGCACAGAAGGCTGACCTTCAATGTCCGTGCGGACAAACACAATTCCTGTATCTTCAGGTGCAGGCTTAAAAACCATATGTACTGGTTCACCGCTATGAAGGCCAATCCCTTGATATGAAACAGCCTTTTTTATTGTTTGTTGTGGCTTACTCATAAGAATGTCCTTTCATAATCCGAATTCACGTTTACTATACACCAATATGTATTATACCCTATTTGCATAGGCGTTACAAGAAATTTACCATATATTACGCTAATTGGAAAGACTATTCTTAGTCTTTAAAATTTTAATAGATTATTTTTAAACACTAAGTTATAAGTTATAAAATAAAAAGAGATTTCATCCATGCTAGTAGGAATCAGTTTCATCTTGAAGATTCCACAATCGCATAAACAAAATCTCTTTAAAATTATTAACTATTGAAAAACATCAGGTGGTGTATCTATTTGTTCACCATAAAAACGACGAGTCCATTTCCAACGGTTATGAAGCCAGAACCAATCTTCAGGATATCGTCGAATATAATCTTCAATAAACTCATTTAGACGAGTTGTTGTTACCGCTATATCACGCTTTTTATCATCTGTACGTTCCACATAAATTGGTGGATGTGCTTCAATCTCATATTTCTCAGAAAACGGGCTATAATGTATGGTTACAAAAATAATAGGCACATCTTGCATACGAGCCAGTACAGCTGGCCCAGCAGCCGTCAATGTTTCATAGCCAAAGAATGGTACAAGAACGCCATCATCACCAGGGTCCTGATCCATAATAAGGCCTAAAAATGCACCTTTTTTTAGTTCATTAATCATTTCACGAACACCTGTTTTATAGGTCACATGTTGATGCATAATCCGACGATATTCATTGATAAACTTATCGGCATCACCATTCTGTTTCATAGCCACAGAAATCAATGGATATCCTTCAGAAGCAAGAACGCCACCTAAAAGTTCCCAGTTACCACTATGAACAGCAGCTAAAATTGCACCTCGACCATTTTCTAAGGCATCATCTAAGTACTCTCGATTAATAAACTCCACCATATCTTTGTATGCGCCATCCTTAATTTCAGGATAGCGTAATACATCAATAATCATGCGACCAAAGCGTGTAGTACTAGCTTTCGCAATGCGTCGAGCTTCCTTAGGATCATCGGTAATATTACAGAATAGAATTTGGCCTATCGCTAGGCGCTTGCGTTTAGGCGGCACTGCTAGCCACGCAATTTCACCAAGCAATGTACCAATAGCATATTGCAAACCTTTAGGTAATAAGCAAATAAAGGCACTAAAGATTTTCATAAACCTATACATGGATTATTAGCTCTCCTTAAGCTGTGCTTTCAAAGCGTCAATTTCTTTTTGTAATTGTTTTACAGTTTTCACCATATCTGGCAAACGATTTTCATAGGCTGCCAATTTTAACCACTCTTTATGTGGTCTCATTGGATAACCAGCCATGATGGAATTAGATGGTACATTACCTGTAATACCAGTTTTACCAGCAAATTGTACATTATCACCAATTGTAATATGACCGGTACAACCTGTTTGACCTGCAAAGATTACATGATTACCACATTTTGTACTACCTGCAATCCCAACCTGTGCGATTAAGAAACAATCTTCTCCAATCTCAACATTGTGGCCAAGGTGAACAAGATTGTCAATTTTGGTACCGCGGCGTACCAAGGTAGATCCCATTGTAGCATTGTCGATAGTAGTGCAAGAGCCAATTTCTACATCATCTTCAAGAATAACATTGCCTACTTGAGGAATATGCGTATGAATACCATTTTCTGTGGCAAAGCCAAAACCTTCACCACCGATAACTGCTTTAGCACGCAATACAACGCGTTTACCCAAAATACAGTTCTCATGTACGATAGCACCTGCATAGATATCAGAATCTTCCCCAATTCGTACATTATGACCAATATATACATAAGGTCGAATCGTTACATTATCACCGATAACAGCATTATCATTAATAACACAATAGGCACCAATAGATACATTGTTACCAAGAGTTACATTATCGCCAATAATTGCCGTACTATGTACTTCACGTGGCACTACAACAGGTGGATGGAAGAGCTCTAACACTTGTGCAAATGCTGCTTTTGCATTATCAACTACGATTTGCGCCATCGGTGCATTTTTTACTTCTGATTCAACGATAACAGCACCCGCTTGGCATAATGCAATATGTTCAACATATTCACCAATTGCAAAAGTTATGGATTGTTTTACCGCTTGTTCAAAGCTACGTGTCTCAGTAATGACAATAGACTCATCCCCTATAAGTTGACCGCCTACTAAATTTGCGAGTTCCTGTAAAGTTTTTTCCAAGGCAAACTCCTCCCCCTGTGGTGATCCTCAATTATTGTGCAGCTTCAGTTGTACTTGTTGTAGCTTGATCTGCTTGCTGTGCATTTTGCTGAGCATCTTGTTGCTCTTGAGCTTTAGCTGCGTTTTCAACTTCTTTGATTTGATCGTCAGAAGCCTTACCCATTTTTGTGATCAAATCATCGGTTACATCAGAGCCACCACCAACAACAGCGCCTTTTTCAATAATAACATCAAGTTTTTTTTCTTTCACAAGTTCATTGATTTTTTGTTCTTGGTATTGACGGTATTCTTGTGCTTTTGCATTTGCAAAGG
>CABQQJ010000210.1 GCA_902466275.1 uncultured Veillonella sp.
CAGTGGCAAATTCATCTTTCAACAAGCTTGTACGTGTATACCGATGCGGTTGAAACACACAAATAACGCGATGTTTTTCAAGCTCTTTTGCTGCTCTTAAGGTCGCTTTAATTTCTGTTGGATGATGTGCATAATCATCGACAACCCAGACTCCACCAACATGACCTTTTGTTTCAAAGCGTCGTTTTGCACCGATAAATTTACCTAACGCTTTTGTAATAAAGCGATTCTCTACACCGCAACATTCATGAGCCACAATAAAGGCTGCCAATGAGTTTAATACATTATGTTCTCCAGGCACGCGCAAGCTGATACGGCTTATATTAATACCTTTATGATATACATCATATAGCAAGGAAGAGTCCACATAATGAATATTTTTTGCTACATAATCATTATTATCCTCTAAACCATATGTAATAAAAGTACGTTTTACGCGGCTCATAACATAACGAATATTTTCATTATCACCACATACGATAGCCTTGCCCGCTTCTGGTAACGTTTCGACGAACTCACAGAAAGCGTTTAACAAGTTATCCATAGTCTTATAATGATCCATATGATCATCTTCAATATTAGTTATAACGATAGTATGTGGATGCAATTTTAAAAATGAACCATCGCTCTCATCCGCTTCCACAACTGAAAAATGGCCTTTCCCAAGGCAACTGCTACCTTTGAGATAATCTACTTCGCCACCGATAATTACCGTAGGGTCCGCATTAGCCTCCACTAAAATTTGTCCAATCATTGAAGTTGTAGATGTTTTACCATGCGCACCAGCTACTGCGATACCATCTGTTACATCTAATACAGCCTTTACAATATCAGAACGATGTAAAATGGTAATCCCTTGCTCTTTAGCGGCAACAATTTCAGGATTGTCTTCACGAATCGCTGTAGAACGAACTATGGCATCAACACCATTTACATATTCTTTATTATGACCGATATGCACCGTGGCACCCATATCTCTAAACTTAGAAATCACTGCAGATTCAGCAATATCTGAACCAGATACATCATAACCTTTTTGAATCAAAATATTCGCTATCGCACGCATACCAGATCCACCAATACCGATAAGGTGAATTTTGTGAATACCGTCTAACATAAAACCTCTCCTTGTTACTTTGCAATAGATAAAGCTAATTTTGCAATATCATGAGCCGCATTCGGTTTTCCCAATTGCAATGCTCGGTCTCCCATTTGTGCCAACAAATCACGGTTGGCCATAAACATCTCGATTTCCCCTATTAAATCGTGAGCACTCAACATTTTATCTACAATCATATGAGCCGCCCCTTCTTGTACAAAGATACGTGCATTATAGGTTTGATGATCTTCCGCTGCGTATGGATACGGTATCAATACGGATGGAATACCGCGAACTGCTAATTCTGCAAGACCTATAGCACCAGATCTAAATACTGCTAAATCGGCTGCTGCTAGTGCTTTTGGCATATCATGTAAATACGGCAAAATCAAAGATGAACTACCTAAACCATCCCCATCGGTAATACCCAATTGGGATAAAACAGATTCATATTCTCCGTTTCCCGTAATATGGATTAATTTAATACCTTTCACACCTTGGAAGTGTTTATGTACATCTATCATAGCATTGTTAATAGTTCTCGCCCCTCGAGAACCTCCAGCTATGAGTACTGTAAAGGTATCATCACTTAAGTTGAAATAGTTACGTCCCTCTGTTCTCGAATCAACTAGCACATCTGGACGAACAGGATTCCCTGTATAGACTACGCGCTTTGCTTTAGAAAACGATGCTTCCGCATCCTTATAGCCTAGGGCTACCACATCAACAAAACGACTCAGAATTTTATTAGTAATGCCTGCTATGACATTCTGTTCTTGAATTATAGTAGGAATATTATGTAATGCTGCAGCCAAGAGAACAGGCCCACATACATAACCACCAGTACCAATAACCACATCAGGTTTAAACTTACAAACTATAGCATTAGCTTTTACAATGCCTAAAGCAGTTTTACCTAATGTAACTAATGTACCTAACGATAATTGACGCTGCAAGCCTTGCACAGGAATCGTAGTAAACTCTATCCCCTCTTTAGGAACTAATGTAGCCTCGAGACCTTGCTTGGTACCAACATATAACACCTTTGCATCAGGATTCTGTTTCATAATTTCCTTATATATAGTTATTGCTGGATATATATGTCCACCAGTGCCACCACCTGAAATAATAACACGTTTCATTAATGGTGTCCTCCCTCTTGCAACATATGAACACAACGTTTAAAGTCATCTCCACGCTCTTCAAAACAGCTGTACCAATCAAAGCTTGAGCAAGCCGGAGATAATAGCACAATATCGCCAGTCTCTGCCAATTTATAGCCTTGTTCTACGGCTTCTTTCATGGATAAAGCACGATAAATCGGCTTCACACCAGCCTTTTTTGCAGCCGTCTCGAAACGATCTGCCGCTTCCCCCATGAAAATAACAGCTTTAGTCTTCTCCTTAACTAACTCCATGAAGTCTTCTAAAGGCGTCATTTTATCATGACCACCAGCTAATAGAATAACTTGTTGATCAAAGGATTCTAATGCTTTAATCACAGAATCTACATTAGTGGCTTTGGAATCATTATAGAATGTGATACCACCAATCGTCTTAACGCGCTCTAAACGATGTTCAACTCCATGGAACTCGCTAATAATGCGATGAATTGTCTCTACGGGTACGCCCAACGCATAGGATAAAGCAATAACGGTCAATATATTTTCAATATTATGACGGCCTGGAATATGAATATCTTCATTTCCAATAACAAATTTTGCTACCCCATCTTTAGCAATATAACATTGCCCATCAGCATAATAAGCGCCATTCTCTACAACT
>CABQQJ010000211.1 GCA_902466275.1 uncultured Veillonella sp.
AATTTAGCAATGTAGTCTTTAGCTTGATCGATCAAAGTTTCAGCCTGACGTTGAGCATCAGCTAACACTTTATCTTTATCTGCTACAATACGACGAGATTCTTCAAGTTCCAAAGGTAAGGATTCCTGAATAGAATCAATAATACGCATAATTTCGTCTTCCTCAACCATACGTTTTGTAGTCATAGGAATACGGCTGCTAGATTCAATAAGAACCTCTAAATCTTCTAATAATTTTTCTGTTTTCATACAATTCACCCCTATTTATTATGGACCGTATTAAAGCGTTCTTCAAGTTTTTCCTTAACATCATCCGGAACAAGACCATCTAGCTTACCACCAAATTTAGCTAGTTCACGAATACCCGTGGAGCTGACAAAAGAGTATTTGTTATTTGTCATAATAAATACTGTTTCAATGTCATCATCCAAATATTTTGCAAATAATGCGCGCTGAAATTCATATTCAAAGTCGCTCAATGCACGTAATCCTCGAATAATAATAGTAGCATTCTTGGATTTAACATACTCATTGAGTAAGCCACCTGTACAATCAATTTCAACATTAGGAATATGTTTGACAGAATTTCGAATCATCTCAACCCGTTCTTCCATAGAAAATAAGGAATTTTTATTCGGATTTGAGCTAACAGCAATGATTAATTTATCAACTAATCGACTGCCCCGTTCAAAAATATCAACATGTCCATTTGTAACTGGGTCAAAACTACCCGGACATACACCTATACGCACAGGTTTAGCTCCTTTCAGCTGTCTTTACAAAATAGGAAACCAACGTATAACCAAATTTCTGTTCTTTTATACATTCCCATGATTCTGGTAAGGTAAAAACCTCATCCTTATGATGTTCTAATAATAAAACACCTTCAGGTTTTAATAAATCATAGGTCACAACCAAATCTATGGTATCTTGTATAAATCCATTTTCATATGGCGGGTCAGAAAATATATAATCGAACTGTCGCCCTACTATATAATTTTTTAATTGTGAAAGTTTCCTCGGAATAATTTCTAACCGATCATCCACACGACAATGTTTAGCATTCTCTAAAATTAGTTTTCCCGTTTTAAAGTCCACTGCTACTGCATGTGCTGCACCACGACTTAAGGCTTCAATTGCTACTGCACCAGTGCCAGAAAATATATCTAGTATATCAGAACCAAATATACCTCTATTTGCTAATACATTAAATACACTTTCACGAACACGATCAAGTGTAGGCCTAGTATCTAATCCTTTAGGTGCTTTTATAGCATGTCCCTTAGCAGTTCCGCCAATAATTCGCATACAACCCTCACAAGATTATACTCATTAATTATAGTATATAAATAACCAAATTAAAAGTATCTTTTATTTATGATACTTCAATTTTAATATCACGCCCCATCAACTCAGCTAATGCTATGGATGGAGATTTTTTTTCGTATAAAACCTCATATAAAGCCTTCGTTATAGGCATTTCAATTTGATGTTTACAAGCCATTGTATAAATAATTTCTGTTGCGAAAAATCCTTCTACAACCATATTAGTATGATTAACAATAAAATCCATAGTCTTACCCTCGGCTAGTTTTTGACCAGCCGCACGGTTACGACCATGTGGGCTCATACAAGTAGCAATCAAATCCCCCATACCAGCAAGACCAGCATAGGTTTCCTTTTGTGCCCCTAAGGCTACACCAAAACGAGTCATCTCATGTAAACCACGTGTTAAGAGTAAGGCTTTACAATTATCACCTAACTTCAAGCCGTCAACGATCCCTGCGGCAAGAGCAATAATATTCTTAGTAGCCCCAGCTAATTCAACACCAGTAATATCGGTATTTGCATAAATCCTAAAGTTTTGACTACATAATGCTTTTTGCAATGTTGTAGCCACTTCTAGATTCTCTGTACTCAACACAGAGGCAGCAGGCAAATCACGACCAATTTCCTCAGCATGATTTGGACCAGATAAAACTGCGAGATTACATCCTACAGGGCCTAGAACCTCTCGCATAACTGTAGTTAATAACTTACCAGTAGTACGTTCTACACCTTTTGAGCAAAGTATATAGGATTGTTCTTTATGCGCATATGGTTTAAGAGACTCTAAGCTAGTGCGTACATGTACAGACGGTGTAACCATTAGAACGATATCAGCCGCATTGATACAAGTAGCAAGATCTGAGCTATATAGTAATTCCTTTGGTAATGTTACACCTGGTAAGTACTCTTTATTCTCTAAATCTTCTGCTAATTGTTTAGCAAATTCTGGGCGTCGACAATATAAAGTTGTAGTATTTCCAGCTAATACGGATTTAATAGCAAGAGCAGTACCCCAGCTACCAGAGCCGACAACAACAACATTCATAGATTAATCCTTTTTGATACGTTCTACTTTTAACTCATTACCTGCTAGTAAACGTTTAATATTATCCCAATGTCGAACAATGACAAATAAAGCTGCCAAAGCGCCAAAGCCTACGAACCAATAAGATTCTCCTGTAAAATACATCAAAATTGGTACTAAAGCTGCCGCTATAATAGATCCTAGTGATACGAGCTTAGTAAAATAGACAATCACGCCCCATACCAAGAAGGCAATCAAAGCCACTAATGGTGATAAAGCAATTAGAACTCCTAGTCCTGTAGCTACCCCTCGACCACCTTTAAAGCCTAAGAAAATAGACCAGTTATGGCCCATCATAGCAAGGATACCACCTAAGATCATATACATAGGTCCATAAGAGGACAACAATACAACCCCAGCTGCCCCTTTTAAAGCATCACAGAGAAATACTGGTAATGCAGCTTTTAGACCTATAACGCGATACGTATTAGTAGCACCTATATTTTTAGAACCGTATTGAC
>CABQQJ010000212.1 GCA_902466275.1 uncultured Veillonella sp.
GCTTCATCACTATCTGGAGCTTCTTGACGAAGTTTAAGTCGTTTTGTTTGCTCTACAATTGCTTCGATTTCTTCTGGAGACATCTTAGCTTTTACAGCGGCTAAATGCTCTTTAACCTCTGCATCCTTGCGCTCTTGAAGACCACGTTCAGGATAAATAGAAACAAGCACTTTATGATTGTTATTTAAGATAGATTGACGAATCAAATCTTCAAAGTACGTACCAGATAAGCCTTTACGAATATTCACTAATGCTTCTTCGTAGTGTAATAACTCAAGTGGGTCATTGTCATATAGCCAATTATCCATCATACGGATAACATAAGCTAAACCGATTGGGCGACCACCAAAGTCGCTTTCACGAAGAGCAAACTCAATGCTATTCAAGGAAGCTTCTAATAATTCTTTATCTAAACCGTTATCACAAAGTTCTTGCAATGTAGATTCCACAATACGCTGCAAGTCAGCTTGTTTATCGAGATTAGAACCAGTTGCTTGCACGGTCCACAAAGGTTGACGAATGCTATCAAGATAATAACCACTCACATCAGAACCGATACCTGCTTTCACCAAAGCCTGTTTAAGAGGAGCCGCAGGAGATGTCAACAATGCATGTGTTAATACCTCAAAAGCCAAGCTATGCTCAGGAGTTACATCAGGTAACACATAGGCAAAGGAATGTAAAGTTCGGTTGTCTGTTGGCTCTTCAGAACCTACGCTATATGGATAGCTTACCACCTTACCTTTTGTAAATGGAGTTTGTATACCAACCTCTGTATTAACCTCAATAGCATCAAAATGACTTAAGTACTCATCATTCAAGAATGCTAATTGTTCTTCAATATTCATATCACCATACAAGAAGATATAACTATTGGATGGATGATAATGAACACGGTAGAACTCTTGGAATTCTTCATATGTTAAGTCTGTAATATAATCAGGATCCCCACCAGAATCAACACCATAAGTAGTATCTGGGAAAAGTTCGCGCATCATTTGGCGCTCTAATACAGAGTCTGGAGAAGAGTAAACACCCTTCATCTCATTAAATACAACACCTTTATAGGTAAGTTCATCTTCCGCATTATCTAGTTCATAATGCCAACCTTCTTGCATCACGATTTCTGCATCATCGCGAACGCGTGGATACAATACAGCATCAAGATATACGTCCATCAAATTGTGGAAGTCTTTATCGTTTTTGCTGGCTACTGGATACATCGTTTTATCAGGATATGTCATAGCGTTTAAGAACGTGTTTAAAGACCCCTTAACAAGCTCAACAAATGGCTCTTTTAAAGGAAACTTACGAGAACCACATAAAACGGAATGTTCCATAATATGTGCTACACCAGTACTGTTGTGAGGTGTTGTTCTAAAAGCAATATTGAATACTTTATTAGAATCTGGTGAATCAATATAAATTAAACGTGCACCAGACTTTTCGTGTTTCATTTCATAAGCGGTACCATTGATCTCATCAATGCGCTCAATGCGGTCAAGGCGAAAGCCAGAATAAACCTTATTTATTTCCATGCTGTCCCTTCTTTCTATACTAATATAATGATTTCTCTCTGAATAATTTATTATATCATATCGATGACTCTATATATAGATGTTAAGAATAATTATCGAATTACAAAACCCCATAGGCAAGTATACCCATGGGGTTCATATTATTTATTATGTTGCATCTGCCACTTTTGATTGCGACGTAAGGTTAATAAGCCTTCTAACACTGCTTGGAATTGTACAAAGCTCAATGTATATGGTTGATACATATCTGGTACAACCTTGTAAGTAATAGTAACCTCAGACTTATCGTAATCATAGAAGATACCATGTAAATTACTTACCGTAGTATAACCAGTTTGAGCTTGCTCCAATGTTGGAATAGGCTGATTTTTTAGATTTCCTAGTAGATCGCTAATGAAACCTTCCTTACGACCTTGGTCATTGAGCATTTCATCCATAAAACTACGTAGACTATCCATGAATTAACCTCTTTGGTCTAACAATAAGCCGTTGTGAATTACACGAACAGCATCTTTAACGCGATTTTCAGCAACAAGGCAAGAAATACTAATTTCAGAAGTAGAAATGATTTCAATATTGATACCTTCTTGGCTCAAGATATCAAACATTTGCGCAGCTACACCAGGTTGTCCTAACATACCTGCACCAATAATGGAAACTTTCGCCATTTTTTCATCGATATTAACAGCTTCAATATCTACTGCTTTTTGTAATTCTTCTAATACTTCTCGAGCTAATACCACGTCATCCATAGCTACTGTAAAGATAAGATCAGTTTTTGGTTCTCCTACGGAACGGATAGATTGAACAATCATATCTACGTCTACGTTTTTCGCAGCCAATGCTTTAAATACAGTTGCTGCCACACCTGGTTTATTTTCAACGCCTACAAGGGCTACTTTTGCTGTATTTGTATCATCAGCTACGCCAGTAATTACGTGTTTATTTGCTTCCACAGTATAATCCTCCCGAATAATAGTACCTGGTTTATCACTAAATGTAGAACGTACATGAATAGGTACACCATAACGGAAACCCATTTCTACGGCACGCGGTTGCATTACACCTGCACCAAGGCGTGCCATTTCAAGCATTTCGCCATACGTAACTTCTTCTAGTTTAAAAGCTTCCTTTGCTACGCGAGGGTCAGTAGAGTATACACCTTCTACATCTGTAAAGATTTCACATACATCGGCTTTCATAGCGCCTGCTAAAGCAACCGCTGTTGTATCAGAACCACCACGGCCCAATGTTACCATATCACCATATTCGGTAATACCTTGGAAACCGGCAACAACAACGATATTGCCTGC
>CABQQJ010000213.1 GCA_902466275.1 uncultured Veillonella sp.
CAAGCTCAAATCCATCCTGGATTTGTTCCATCAACTTTAAACGCTCTTGACTTACATCATTTTTAGAATCACTAACAAGAATGCAATAGGACTGATGAGCACCACGGCCTACACGCCCCCTCAGCTGATGTAGCTGAGACAGACCAAATCGCTCTGCCCCTTCAACGCACATAATGGTCGCATTTGGCACATTAACCCCCACTTCGATAACTGTTGTAGAAACAAGTAATGAAATTTCACCCCTATGGAAGGCATTCATCACTTCATCTTTTTCACTCGGCTTCATACGACCGTGAACGAGGCCCACTTCATAGGCCTTATAAAAGTACTCTTTTAATTCTAGATACAATTCCTCAGCAGCTTGCAAGTCTAATTTTTCGGATTCTTCTACAAGAGGGCACACCACGTAGACCTGACGCCCTTCCGCCATTTCCTTACCAAAGAAAGTGCGTAATCTCTCTTTATAAGAACTATCTACAGCATATGTTTTAACAGGTTTTCGCCCTGGTGGCATTTCTTTAATTAAAGATACTGCTAAATCTCCATATACGGATAATGTCATGGTACGAGGGATTGGTGTAGCCGTCATGATAAGTACATGAGGATATGTTCCCTTCTGTTGCAATCTCGCCCGTTGATTTACACCAAAGCGATGTTGCTCATCAATGATAACAAGGCCTAAATTATGGAAATTAACCCCCTCTTGGATAAGAGCATGCGTTCCAATGATCATTTGGATTCTGCCATCTGCTAAGCCCTCATAGATGTATTCTTTCTCTTTTTTCGTAGAGGATCCCGTTAATAATTCTATGGTAATACCTAAATTAGCACATACAGTTCGTATTCCTTCATAATGTTGAGCCGCTAGAATTTCCGTAGGGGCCATCAATGCCCCCTGATACCCATTTTCGATAGCTTTTAATAAACTCAGGGTAGCCACAACG
The DNA here is from genome assembly GCA_902466275.1 of uncultured Veillonella sp. Lineage (GTDB taxonomy): Bacteria > Bacillota > Negativicutes > Veillonellales > Veillonellaceae > Veillonella. Next base: position 945 of record CABQQJ010000213.1, read on the forward strand.
GTTTTACCAGAGCCTACATCACCTTGCAACAACCTTTGCATAGGTCGTTCGTCTTCCATATCGATACGAATATCCTCTAATGCTCGTTGTTGATCACCTGTTAAGGAAAACGGTAAATTCTCTATACACTGAGCCATTAGTTCCCCATTTGGTCCCATTTTAGGCCCTCTATGGCATTGTTCTTTATTTCGCAACAAAGCTAAACCAGCTTGCATGACGAACAACTCTTCATAGGCCAATTGATAACGAGCCTTTTCATAGAGCTCTGAGGAGTCTGGGAAATGCATCATCTTAAAAGCATCATAGCGACTCATATAATGATGATCATCACGAACCTCCACAGGTAAAATCTCTGGTAATTCATGGTTAGCTGCGAACCAATTACGTACAGTTGAACGAACCACAAACTGAGATACCCCATCAGCAAGCGCGTAAATAGGAACGATACCTCGATCTGGTTCACCACCGTCTCCTAAGTTTTCCATTTGCGGTGTATTCATTTGCATGGAACCATATTGAAACTCAGCCTTACCATATGCATATATACGTTGTCCTTTTTTGTAAAAGTTTTTTTTATACCCTTGATTAAACAAAACAATCTTCAAAGGACCTGTGCCATCTGCAATGACTACCTCTAAAATAGACAATCGAGGGCGAGGGCGTTTCTCTTGTACAGCAATAACAGTACCTACGATACCACCTGTCATACCTGATTTTAAATCACCAATTCTATAAATCGTACGCCGGTCTTCATAGGTTCTGGGAAAGTAAGTCAATAAGGATGTAACATTGGTAATTCCCAACTTATGTAATTGTTTCTCTCGACCAGGACCAATCCCCTTTATGGTCGTCAACCGTTCATCCATAGAAACTCCTTTAAATATACGATAAACACATGAGATATATCCAATTTCTGTATATCCTTGTGTAAAAGCCCACTCATATCATAGAATATGATATATAGTATACCTTATATTGTAGTATATTTCATAAAAAGAGCAATATGTACGACAAAAATACTTGCTTTAAGCTATTCTTTATGATAATATACTTTTGTTATGTTATAGATTAAGCTTGGAGGTGGAAACTATGGCAAACCTTTGCGAAGTATGTGGTAAATCCACATCTAGCGGTATGAACGTGAGTCATTCTCACATTCGCACAAGAAAAACTTGGAAACCGAACATTCAAAGAGTACGGGCGGTTGTAGACGGTGCTACAAAAAAAGTAAACGTATGCACTCGCTGCCTTCGTTCTAATAAAGTTACACGCGCGTAAAATAAAAAGTACATGTACTCTTTGGGGTTCTAGAGCCCCAAAAAAAGCAGTTAGTTCATTTTGAACTAACTGCTTTTTTTGTTATTTATAATGTAATATTTGGAATATAATATTGCTTAAATAACTTAATAGCATATTGATCTGTTAAGCCTGCTACATAATCAACCACATCACGGGTAGAGTAAAACTCTCGATTACTTTCACAGCCCTCCATATCGTCAGGATGCTCCATAAAGTGAGTAAATAAGTTTTTCACCACATGAGATGCCTTATTTCGATCAGGAATTAAAGCTGGCGCCAAATAAACATTTTTAAACATAAATTGACGGAATAGATTCATTGTCATTTCTATATCGGAGGACATAGAAATAACAGGCTTATCTAAAGACTCACGCACCATATCTTCAACCATAGCGGTAATCATGCTGGATGGCGTCATACCAAAATGTTCACGCACTTCAAAAGGTAAGTTCTCGGCCGTCAACATTCCTGCCCGTTGCGCATCATCAAAATCGTGACACAAATAGGCAATGCGGTCAACGATACGAATAATTTGACCTTCTAAGGTAACTGGAATTGTTGCTCCTGTGT
>CABQQJ010000214.1 GCA_902466275.1 uncultured Veillonella sp.
ATGCTCGAAGAATGTAAGGCAGAACTTACAGCTGAAGGAAAAGAATTCAATAAGGATATCAAGGTTGGTATTATGATCGAAGTGCCTGCAGCTGCTGTTATTTCTCCAATATTGGCTAAATACGTAGACTTCTTCAGTATCGGTACAAATGATTTATGCCAATACACCTTGGCGGTAGACCGTATGAACGAGTCTATTGGTTCTCTATATCAACCATTGCATCCAGGTGTATTACGTCTTATCAAGCATGTTATCGATGCGAGCCATGAACAAGGTAAATTTACAGGCATGTGCGGTGAACTAGCTGGTGACCCTGTAGCTACAATGATTCTATTAGGCCTTGGCCTTGACGAATTCTCTATGACAGCGTCATCTATACCACTTATTAAGAAAATCTTGCGGTCCGTTTCTAAAGCAGAATGTGAAGAGGTGGCTAATAAAGCGCTTGCTATGGATACAGCTGAAGAAATTACAGAATATGCTAAATCTGTACTAGCCGAAAAAGGCTTATTATAATTCTGTATAGATTAAAGATAAATGTTAAGCGAATCAGTACATAGTAAATAACTTTTAATATACTTGAATTGAAATGCTTGAAATTGATACAATATATCTATTAGAACGTATGGGATAGGTACTGCCTATCGAGATAGAAAGAGGTTATCATGAAAGAATTAACAGTAGAAATTACTAACGAATCCGGTTTACATGCTCGTCCTGCTACAGCTTTCACACAATTGGCTGCTAAGTTCGCTTCCAAAGTGACTATCGCTGCTAATGGTAAAACGGCAGATGCTAAATCCATCTTAACTGTATTGACTTTGGGCGCTACAAAAGGTACATCCGTTACTTTAACAGCTGACGGTGCTGACGAAGACGAGGCACTCGCTGCATTGAGCGAATTCTTAACAACTAACCACGATTAATATGAGGGTAATAAAAAGGACCCTACATTTTGAACTGCACCTCCAAAAATTATGTCCATTTTTTGGGTGCAATTCATTTGTAGAGTTCTTTTTTATTTACCCATATTTGCAAAGCGCTCTACAGCTTTTGTAAAGTCGCTAATGGTTTTTTCCACGTCACCATGTTCGATACCATCTCGTACGCAGTGGTTGATATGTCCTTCAAGAATTACTTGTCCTACTTTATGTAGTGCAGATTTAGCTGCATTAATTTGGCTCAACACATCTTCGCAGGGAATGTCTTCTTCAATCATTCGATCAATAGCTTGCACTTGACCTAAGATTTTACGCAATCGACGATGCAGATTTTCTGAATCCATACACTGTTTCATATTACTCCTCCATAGGCATGTTTTTATCATCTCATATATTATACTCTATTTAAAGTTTTTAATACAACTTAATAAGTATAACTAATATGCATTAATCGGTATTTATAGATATATAGTATCGTGCCGTTATAAGATATATTAAATATATTTGTAGTATGAGTGGACGTAAAAACTAGTGTTTTACATATCTTCTTCTTGATTGATGTGATACAATACATTTAATATACTTTATATTTGTATATGTATATAAGGTATTGTATAGATAGCTAGATTATAAACCTATAGTTACATGTGTTTATATTACAGACCTTTAAGAAATAGGTGAAAGAAATGAAAGTATTTCGCTACCTTCGAAACCTAGTTGTATTCGTGGTGGTCATGATTTTGGCTATGTTTATATATGACGGATACCATAGCTTTCAAGGGACAAATCGTGAGAGTAAAGCTCATACACTTGTTGAAAAACAAATAGAACAAAGTGAAGACACGCTCAGTCGTACGGATCGAATTATACGACTGTTTACATTTAGAGATAAAGTACAGATAGCTCTTAATCAACGTGTTTCAAAAGAGCATTGGGTGAAAGGGGATGTTATTCCTGAGTATACAAAAAATGCATTAATCGCTATTGAAGATAAGCGGTATTATAAACATGGAGCTATTGATGTACTCGGTATTATTCGCGCCTTGTACACAAATACCATAGCAGGTGAAACGCTGGAAGGCGGTAGTACTATTACACAACAACTAGTAAAAAATCTGTTCCTTTCCTCGAAACGCATCATGAGTCGTAAGGTGGAAGAGGCCATCCTCGCTAGTGAAATGGAACATTACTACTCTAAGGAAGAAATCCTTACCATGTATTTGAATACCGTATATTATGGTCATAACTATTACGGTATCTACGAAGCTGCTCACGGCTACTTTGGAACAAGCCCTAGTCGATTAACATTAGGACAAAGTGCTATGCTTGCAGCATTACCCAATGCACCGTCCTATTTAGATCCTTATACGAACTATGAAGGAGCAAAGGCTCGACAAAAGCTAGTGCTCGAACAAATGGTAGACCAAGGCATGATTACACAAGCCGAAGCAGACTATGCGTACGAACAGGACTTGGAACTTGTGGAGGAATAAGTTAATATATTTAATAAGCTATATCTATATCTGGTGTTCGATTACTAGATATAGCTTTTTTGTTAGTTCGGAAACGAAATATATTATTAAAGTGTATAAAAATAATGCTTGCATTTATAATTATACAGGTGTATACTATTTTTTGTCAGAAGGAGAAAATGCCTGTCGGTGATAGAAGATACCACGGTGCTTTCACAATTATCTGATATTGTATTGATTATATGAGTCTAAATAGATAGTGGTTTATGAGGTGTTATCATGGGTAAAGCAAATAAAGTAGTACTCGCATATTCTGGTGGCTTAGATACTTCTGTTATCATTCCTTGGTTGAAAGAAAATTATGGTGCTGAAGTTATTGCAGTATGTGTAGACT
>CABQQJ010000215.1 GCA_902466275.1 uncultured Veillonella sp.
ATACAGTGATCAACGAACGTACCGTTGGTTTCTGGGCAGGATTACAAAACTATATTCATGATTATCTAGAAAACGTAACTCTTCAAGATGTAATTGATGGAACTTACGCTAAACTTGATACAAAATATGATAATTGGGATGGTTCTATTTAATAAGGAGTAACTATTATGTCTAATATTGCAAAATCTTTCGTTGAATTAATTGGTAAAACACCTTTGTTGGCAGCTACACGTTTTGGTAAAAAATATGGCGCAGATGCAAATATTTTTGCTAAATTGGAATACTTTAATCCAGGTGGCTCTGTTAAAGATCGTATTGCTGCAGCAATTATTCAAGCAGCTGTTGAATCTGGTGAATTACAACCAGGTGGTACAATCGTAGAAGCTACATCTGGTAACACTGGTATCGGTCTATCCGCTGTTGGTGCTGCTCTTGGCTATAAAGTTGTAATCGTAATGCCAGAAACAATGTCCATCGAACGCCGTAAATTGATGCTTGGCTATGGTGCTCAACTTGTGTTGACTGATGGCTCTCTTGGCATGAAAGGTGCTATTGCAAAAGCTAAAGAAATCGTAACAGCTACAGCTGGTGCCATCGAGGCGGGTCAATTCGTAAATCAAGCAAATCCAGCAATTCACTATAAAACAACTGGTCCTGAAATCTGGCAAGATACAGATGGTGCAGTAGATATCTTCGTAGCTGGTGTTGGTACAGGCGGTACTTTGACTGGTGCAGGTCGTTATTTAAAAGAACAAAACCCTGACGTAAAAATTGTGGCTGTTGAACCAACTGATTCCCCAGTATTGTCCAATGGCAAACCTGGTCCTCACAAAATCCAAGGCTTAGGCGCTGGCTTCATTCCGGATACTTTGGATACTAACATTTATGATGAAGTAATCCAAGTAACTAACGAAGATGCTTTCGCTACATCTCAAGCATTTGGTCATACAGAAGGTATCCTAGTTGGTATTTCCTCTGGTGCTGCTCTTTGGGCTGCTCAAGAATTGGCTAAACGTCCTGAAAATAAAGGTAAAAATATCGTAGTAATTCTTCCTGATACAGGAGAACGCTACTTGTCCACAGCATTATTCCCAGAAGTATAATGAAATAATAACTGAAGGCACTGCTAGTGCTTTCTTGATAAAAAGACGCCCCTCATTATGAGGGGCTATTTTTGTTTGATGTACCATTTTTATGATGTACTATTTATATAAAAACCTTTAATTATGTATAAGAAAAAGGAGCTACTAGATAGCTCCTTTTTTGTTATGGTATGTATTTAATTGTAATTATCTACCGTTTTTAACGATATTGTCCATCCAGTTGAATAATTCATCTAGATCGTAGTCACCAGAATGGTCTACATCAAATGGTGTTGCCATATCTACGTTGTACCCAAGGTTTTGAGCACGGGTACCAACGATCAATGGAATTGCTACAGATGTATTGCTGTCAGCTGTACCGTAGCGGATGCGATAGAACTGTGCATTTGTCGCTGCTGGAGAACCGAGATAGTTCATTGGGTTCATCATAGTAACGATCTTAGCATTTTCTACGTATACATCTTGGTTAGCTGTTGAATCGTGTAATGCAGCAGTAATGGTAAAGTGATTATTATCTGTAGTACTTGTACCAAATAGATTGTTTTCACCTGTATCATTAGCACGAGAGTCAAAGGCACCAGGCGCTTTTGAGCGACTTACAAAGTGGTTATATGCTTCCCAGTTAATGTCTTTGATGGCCCCTGTTTTATTATCTCGTACAAAGTATGTATGTTTAGATAAATCAGTACCTTTAGCTTGTGCTTTATTAGCTGCATCAATAATAAACGCTTTCACATAATTTTTGAAAGTACCATTACCATTCTTATCGAGTTTTAGTACACGACCTAGAGAGTCACGTAATTGTAAGTTATTTACGTAATCAGGGAAGTGTTCGCTGAGCATTTTAGAGTATGATAAATCGTCTGTATTCAAGTTTACACGTTGCATCGTGCGTTGTGGTGGAGCAGAGTTACCACCTACATTAGCTTGTGGCAATTCGCCTTGACCCATGGATACTTTGTTGAAAGAGGTAATACCATTATAGCTCCATTCATAAGCCATATCTGCCGCATCAAGGTTAGTGATAGGGGCATACGCAGATACTGCGTATACATTAGTTGCCGCTGTAGCTGCACCTAATGCTTGTAAATATGGTTGGAAGTCAGAGCTGTTACCTGCAGCGCCTTGTAATAAGGATACCGCACCACCAGCACTTGTACCGTTTGTGATAATGCGGTTTGCATTACCTGGCATAGCGGAATCGTTAGCGTGTAAGTAGGCTGTAGCCGCTTGTAAGTCAACGATTACTGCCGGGGCCTTACCGATGAAGTTGCCATCGGAAGCTTTATTGGTACGACCACGAGTAGATGGGGAAGCTACTACATAACCACGGGATAATGCATAAAGAACACTGTTAGGTTTGCCATTTTCTACTTTTGGAGTCATAGCTTGGCTTGGCATGTAACCACCTACTGCATTTGGCATGAAGATAGGGGCTGTTTGTGTATTGTAACCATTTACAGTGCCATTGTTAAAGTATTCTTCCGGCACATAGATATTCATGTACTGTTGATCAATATCAATTGGATTAGCTACGTAAGGAATGTATTCGAAGGCGCGGTATTTGATTTCCTTATTATCTACTGTAGTAGACATGGATTCGTAATTCTTCACGTCGAAAGCAAGGCTAATCTTCGCAGATGTATCGGCTTGTAATGGTGGTTCCATTGGTTGAGAAAGAATA
>CABQQJ010000216.1 GCA_902466275.1 uncultured Veillonella sp.
ATATAAATTCAAACTATACAAAAAGATTTCCTTTAGCCTCTATCTAATTCTAATTGCATAAAAATAACCCTCTATTAAATATTCTAAAAATGAATAAAATATCTAATAGAGAGTTATGTTGCTTGAACAAAATAAAACCTAACTATATTATGCTCTATCAATAGAAATTAAAGCCGCATTTTTTGCATGTATCAATGTAGTATCAAATAAAGGTATATCCGTATCATCTTGTTTAATAAGTAGCCCAATTTCAGTACAGCCTAAGATAACACCTTGTACACCAGATTTTACCAAATCACCAATAATATCTAAGTATTGTTGTTTAGATTCATTAGAAATAACACCTAAACACAATTCATTATATATAATATCATTCACAAGTTCGACTTGATCTTCGTTAGGTATAACAACATGAATCCCCCGATTTTCCAAGATACATTTATAAAAATCTTGTTGCATCGTGTACTTGGTACCGAGTAGACCTACCTTTGTAATACCTGATTTTTCTAACTCTACTGCAGTCATTTCCGCAATATGAAGAAGAGGTATGTGAATATGTCTTTCTATTTCATCCGCTACTTTATGCATTGTATTCGTGCATATAACAATATAATCAGCACCAGCCTTTTCAAGAGATTGAGCCGCATCGGATAAAATTTCAGCGCTTCTATCCCAATCGCCATTTGCCTGGCACTTTTCTATTTCTTCAAAATCAACGCTATATAAAATACATTTTGCCGAATGTAAACCGCCCAAAGCTTGCTTAATAGTTTCATTCAAAACTTGGTAATACGTAATCGTACTTTCCCAGCTCATTCCCCCAATTAAACCTATTGTTTTCATAATGACACCCTCTAATCTTAAAATAACCCAAAACAAAAAGGTTATTCATTATGATTATTCAATTTAAAATATCACTCATCAAGAGTTAGTCCGCTAACCCTTGTTCTCTACCGATAATATCAGCGATTTCTTGACATAGTGCTTGTAGTTCTTCTTGATTAGGACCTTCAGCCATTACGCGAATGAGTGGTTCTGTACCAGATGCACGTACTAGAACCCGACCTTCTACACCAAGTTCACCTTCTGCTGTAACAATAGCGGCTTTAATAAGGTCATTATCCTCCCAACCTGTTTTTGTAGCAACACGAACGTTGATAAGAACTTGAGGATATTTTGTCATAATGCCAGCCAACTCAGAAAGTGGTTGGTTTTTCTCTTTCATAAGCGCCGCTACTTGTACAGCTGTCAACATACCGTCACCAGTTGTATTGTAATCCAAGAAGATTACATGACCAGATTGCTCACCCCCAACGGAGAGATTGTGTTCACGCATATATTCCAATACATAACGGTCACCAACAGCAGTAGCAAAGGTTTTCATGCCTAATTCTTTAGCTGCTTTATGGAAGCCGATATTACTCATAACAGTACCAACTACAGTATCATCTTTGAGTTTGCCTTCTTCTTTCAATTTAAGAGCGCATAACAACATGATTTGGTCACCATCGAGGACTTGGCCTTTTTCATCGACCAATAAACAACGGTCCGCATCGCCATCATTCGCGATACCAAGGTCTGCATTGTGTTGTTGTACAGCCACTTGCAAGCCTTCGATATGTGTAGAACCACAGTGATCATTGATATTCAAGCCATCTGGATTTACGTTGATGTTAATAACTTTAGCGCCAAGACCAGACAAGATTTCAGGACCTACGCTAGAAGCGGCACCATTCGCGCCATCATAGACAATCGTTAAACCTTCAAGGGATGTATCGATTGTATGACGAACAAAGTGAGCATAGTGATGTGCAAGATTTGCATTATACTCTACACGACCAATGCCAGCACCTGTAGGACGAGGTAATTCGTTATCTGCACTTTGACGTACATATACTTCTAATTGATCTTCTACTTCATCTGGTAATTTAAAACCACTACCATCAAAGAATTTAATACCATTATCTGGGAATGGGTTATGAGATGCAGAAATAACAGCACCCGCATCAAATCCTTGTTGCTTTACAAGGTATGCTACAGCAGGTGTAGGAATGACTCCCGCCATAACTACATTACCGCCTACAGAACAGATGCCAGATGCCAACGCGCATTCCAACATGGAACCAGAGATACGCGTATCTCTACCAATTAAAAATGTAGGATATTCTTTTTCTTTACCAAAATGTGTTGCCGCTGCACGTCCCAAATGGTATGCCAATTCAGGTGTTAAAAATTCATTAACAACGCCACGTACACCATCAGTACCAAATAATCGAGCCATATTCTCCTCCGTCTACAAACGAATGTATTTCAATCTATGTTGTGTGTATTATATCACACGAGTTTGTACTATTTATAAAATCCAGGTTGAGCTTTCACCATAACACGTAAATGTATAAATCTATTTGTGAAAGTATCATTCATTAGGTTTTGCATACATGCTCATGCACGCAATCGCTGTTTCTGCACCATCTAGAGCAGCACTCATGATACCACCTGCATAACCAGCACCTTCCCCCATCGGATAGAAGCCGCCCACTGTAGTGGATACGCGATTATCGTCACGGCCCATACGAAGCGGTGAAGATGTTCGTGTTTCAACACCAGTCATACAGATTTCGGGGTTATCAAATCCTTTGATACGGCGTCCCCAATACGGTAAGGCCCGTTCTAAAACAGACGATACATAATCAGGTAAACACTGGTGCAAATCGCAATCTACGATATGAGGTTCATAGCTATGTATACTGCTTTTAACATGCGACCCATCAG
>CABQQJ010000217.1 GCA_902466275.1 uncultured Veillonella sp.
TATATGTAAGGAGCAATTATGAAGTTAGCAATTATAGATATTGGCTCTAATTCGGTGCGTTTATTATTGGCTACCTATGAGAATAACGAGTGGCGTTATGAGCCTAAGCAGTTGTGGACTACCCGTTTAGGTCAACGAAATACAGATGGTACCTTGCGAGATGAATCCATGGAAGCATCCTATCAAGCCTTTACGGATATACAAAAAATAGCAAATGAATACGGTGCTGACTATTGCTTTGGTTTTGCGACGAGTGCTGTTCGTGAAGCAGCCAATGGACTTGCATTTATGGAACGTATTAATGAATACTGTCCCATGGAGTGGCGAATTTTATCTGGTGCTGAAGAGGCTATTTATGGTTTTAATGGTGCGTTAGGAGATCAATTAAAGGATGGACGTCATTATACGACCATCGATATTGGTGGAGGTAGTACAGAACTTGCATTAGGTAACAAGGACGGAGTGTACTGGAGTCGTTCTTATCCTGTGGGAGCGGTACGCCTTCAATCTATATCTGACGAAGGGCCTCAACGAGTGTGGGAGGAAACTCGTTTTCTTTGGGATCCGATGATGATTGAAGGTGAATTTGGTGAATTTATCGGTATTGGAGGAACCCTAACAACCTTGGCTGCTATTGATTTAGGTTTAGACCATTATGATGGCACAAAGGTACAAGGTCATAAATTGAGCCGTGAAACGGTGGAAGGCATTATTATGAAATTGCGGTATATGAGTCGTGATGAGAGACTACAAGTAAAAGGTTTACCCGCTGGGCGTGCCGACATTATTGTTGCTGGGGCAGAGATTTTAACGTCCTTTATGGATTCCTATGAGGTCCCTCATGTATTTGTGAGCGACCAAGATGGTATGGAGGCGATGGCCCGTGAATGTGAAAGCACTCATTCGAACCGTTAATCACACTTTAAAATTACATGATATATTTCCTGAGAATTGTCGTATCTTGGTAGCTTGTTCTGGTGGTCCTGATTCGATGGCTTTATTGCATTTATTGCAAGATATTGCTACACATCGCCATACAGTATATGAGCTTGGAGTTGCTATCGTAGATCATTGTATTCGTCCTGAAAGTAAGGATGAGGTCCTATGGTTAAGAAATCAAGCGGACGTACTAGGACTGCCATTTTATACGGCTGTCTTTGACGTGCCTAAATTGAGTCAAGCTCAAAAGCTATCAGAGGAAACTATAGGCCGCCAAGTTCGGTATCAATGGCTAACCGGTATAGCACAGTCTGAGGGGTATGACTATATTGCAGTAGCTCATCATAAAGATGACCAAGCAGAATCAATTTTAGCACATCTTATTAGAGGGACTGGACTTAATGGTTTGACAGGCATGGCCGTTGTTAGTAATGATTATACTGTTCCAGTAGTAAGACCTCTGTTAGATGTCACAAAAGAAGAATTACTTCTATATTTAAAAGAGAAAGATATTTCTTACTGTATAGATAGTACAAATGAGGATGTACGATATCAAAGAAATAGAATTCGTCATTGCATTATACCTGAGTTAAAAGCCATTAATCCTATCGTTATCGATGCTATAGTAAGGCTAGGGGCTTCTGTACGCGAAGACATTTCTCTTATTTCTAATTTAACGGATATGGCGTTTGATGAGTTAGTAACTATCTCTGATGAGGGCGCGTTTATATCTCGTAGGGGGTTACGTAAGAAGCCGTTGGCTATCCAACGTCGATTGTGGCAAAGACTGGTGAGCATCTTTGATCCTGAAATCAAGCTTACCACTGCTCATCAAGAGCAATTACTCGATATTGTTAACACTGGGGAAGGGAAAACTTTCAATATTAAAAGTATAAAAGTAAGTGCTCAATGTGATACAATAAAGGTATATTGCAAACATTAATATGAATCGCGGAGGTCATATAGATGCATCAAGATGCAAAAGATATTTTATATACAGAGGAACAATTAAAGGCTCGTGTGGCTGAATTAGGTCGTCAAATCAGTGCTGACTATAAAGGGGAATCCGTAGTTCTCGTAGGTGTATTGAAAGGTGCTATCGTTTTCTTTACAGATTTAGCTCGCTCTATCGATGAGAATGTGGATGTAAGCTTCGATTTTATTTCTTGCTCTAGCTATGGCAGTGGTACAACTAGTACAGGGGTAGTTCGAATTTTAAAAGATTTGGATCGCTCTGTAGAAGGAAAGCATGTACTCGTTGTAGAAGATATTGTAGATACGGGGACAACTCTTCATTATTTATTGGATAATTTGAAGGCTCGTGGCGCTAAGAGTGTTCGACTTGCTGCCCTTCTTAATAAACCGGAACGCCGTAAAATGGATGTAGATGTCGATTATGTAGGCTTTACAGTTCCAGATTATTTTGTTGTTGGTTATGGCCTTGATTATGCAGAGCAATATCGTCAATTACCATATATTGGTATTTTGAAAGAATCTGTTTACCAATAAGGGTGTAATATATTTATAACTAAATAATGGCGAGTATTTGTTCGTCTTATATGGTATAATATAATAATGCATATTATTATGCATTATTAGGTTATACATTACATGTGAAAGGAGTAACTTTTTTGAGTCAATTTAGTAAAAAACTCGTCCTTTACTTACTTATCATTGCAATTGCCGTTTTCGCTATAGATTCCCTTGCAGGGCAGAATACTAATAAGGCCGAAATGAGTTATACCGGTTTTGTTCAACAGGTACAACAAAAAAAGGTTGAATCTGTAACGATTACAAATGACCATGGAATC
>CABQQJ010000218.1 GCA_902466275.1 uncultured Veillonella sp.
TCTCATTATGGAACCATTAGTGCAAGCTGCGGCCGGTATGCTCGTAATGCCTCACGGCTATTTGAAACGTGTTCGTGAGTTAACAGAACAACACGATGTATTCCTCATCGTCGACGAAGTGGCTACAGGCTTTGGTCGGACTGGTAAATTCTTTGCCTGCGAGCATGAAGGCGTATCTCCAGATTTTATGACCTTATCCAAAGGCATCACTGGTGGGTACCTTCCATTAGCAGCAACATTGACTACAAAACGCGTATTCGATGCATTCCTCGGCACTTTTGAAGAAAAGAAAACCTTCTATCATGGTCACTCTTATACCGGTAATGCCTTGGCCTGTGCCGTTGCGTTGGCTTCTTTGAAAGTATTCCGTGATGAAAAGGTAATTGAACAATTGCCTGCTAAAGTAGAAGCTTTCACAAAGGCTTTAGAACCTATTAAGTCATTGAAGCATGTTAAAGAGGTTCGTCAGCGAGGCCTCATAGTAGGTATTGAACTTGAAAAAAATGTGGCAACTCACGAAGCGTATCGCCCAAATGATGCGGTCGGTGCTAAGGTGGCAATCCTCGCCCGTGAGCAAGGACTTATCTGTCGTCCTATCGGTGACGTGGTTATTCTCATGCCTCCATTGGCATCCACTGTGGAACAATTAGAGGATATGGTTCGTATTGTGGGTGAAAGTATCCAACGTGCAACTGAGGAAGAGGGGATACTTGAAGATATGCGCCCAATTATTTTATAATTCTAAATTAATTATTGGAAAGCTACACCTATTGTCTTTTGTTAGTAGTTTAAGGCAATGGGGTGTAGTTTTTTTGTATAGCATATCGAAATTTCGTCATATTTTAAACTATAGACTATACATTGCCAAAATTCGATGATTATTTAGCATATCTATGATACTATATATGTATAAAGGAGGTCATCGTATGGACATTTATGTAATTATGCAAGTTATTATTTTATTTGGTGCCATCTTCCTCGGCGTTCGTCTAGGTGGTATGGGCATCGGTTACGCTGGCGGCCTTGGTGTAGTGTTGTTAAGCCTCGGCATGGGGATGTTCCCAGGGCAGATCCCTTGGGATGTAATCCTCATCATCATGTCTGCTATCGCTGCTATTTGTGCTTTACAACTCGCTGGCGGTCTCGATTATTTGGTGCGTATTGCAGAAGGTATTTTGCGTAAAAATCCTAAGCATATCAACTACTTAGCACCAACTGTTACGTATTTCTTAACTATTTTAGCGGGTACTGGTCATACAGCATTCTCTATGATTCCAGTAATCGTAGAGGTGGCGAAAAGTGAAAACATTAAGCCATCTGTACCATTATCCATTGCCGTTGTAGCAAGCCAAATTGGTATTACAGCGAGCCCAGTATCTGCAGCAGTAGTTGCTATGAGTGGTTTCCTTGAACCATATGGTGTAAACTATCCAACATTGCTTGCCATCTGTATTTCTACAACATTCGTAGCGGTTATGATTACGGCATTTATCATGTCTACCTTTGCGAATAATGATTTGTCTTCCGATCCAGTTTACCAAGAACGTTTGGCAGCAGGTCATGTGGCTCCACCTCGTGAAAAGAGTGCTGATTTTCACTTGAAACCAGGTGCAAAAACTTCTGTATTGATTTTCTTGATTGGTATTATTTGTATCGTATTCTATGCAACTGCTATCTCCAAGAACATTGGTCTTATTAAACCAGTTATTTTCGGTCGAAATGATGCCATCGTTGGTTTCATGATGGTAATTGCAGCGGCTATTACATTCTTCTGTAAGATTGATACAGCACAACTTGTTAATACAAGCACATTTAAATCCGGTTTATCCGCATGTGTCTGCGTACTAGGCGTAGCATGGTTGGGCGATACTTTTGTAAAAGGTCATATTCCTGAAATTAAAGCTCTTGCATCTAGCTTGGTAACAGCATATCCATTCCTATTAGCTGTAGCATTCTTCTTTGCTAGTACATTGTTGTATAGCCAAGCGGCGACTACGCAAGCATTGGTACCAGCTGTAATTCTAGCTCTCGGTATTACTCCAGAAAACCCAGGATCCGTATACATTATTATCGCATCCTTCGCAGCCGTATCTGCACTTTTTGTATTGCCTACATACCCAACACTTTTGGGGGCTGTACAAATGGACGATACCGGCTCAACACGAATCGGTAAGCTTGTATTTAACCATCCGTTCTTTATCCCTGGCGTACTTGCCATCGCTATTTCAGTAGCACTTGGCTTTGTAGTAGCTCCATTGATGTTGTAATGGTGAAAGCTAATTAAGGCTAATACAAAAGATAATAAAATTACAAAAGGACGTAACTCTTAAAGTTACGTCCTTTTTCTTGCATTTACTTATAGATTTTTACTAGCCTTTATTCTTGCAGTTTTTACAGAGCCCCGCAATTTCTAGATGATGTTCTGTCACCGTAAAGCCTGCATCTGTTAGTTCCTGTGGCATTTCTACGACAGGACAGGTGTGAAGAGGAATCATGGCCCCACATTTAGTACATACTGCATAGTGACGATGCGTATGAGGAGTTATCTCATAATATGCCATATCGCTGCCCATGAGTGTTGTACGGGTAACAATATCTTTTGTTTCTAATAATTCAAGCGTACGGTAGATGGTAGACATCCATGTGGTGCTACCATCGCCTAATCGCTCTGCGATTTCCATAGCAGTAATCGGTTTATCTGTAGTTGTTAATACTGACCAAATGGCTTCGCGCTGTTTGGTCTTTT
>CABQQJ010000219.1 GCA_902466275.1 uncultured Veillonella sp.
AGATTCATAATAATGTCCACAATGTTCTAACATCTTTACGAGTTCCCCACTTTCTTCTCCAATAGAGATCATTTGCCATATAAAGGAATTTCCAATATTCTCAGTTCTCAGGCTCTCTTCAAAAGAATGGCCTGATAATAATTTTGCTTCTACCTTTTCACTACATTCGGCACCATACATATTGCCCCATAAAGGTCTTGTAATATTCATAGTGTGAATAATAGAAATTCCAGAATCTAACAAAAGCGCCCAAACTTTTAACATACTTGTATAGTAAATGCAGGTCATCCATTGGTATTGGTGAGCCAACTGCCAAAGCCAACGATGTACTTTACACTTTATACTATGCTGTTTATAAGCAAATGCTAAGGAACCTATTACAACACAATGTATAGCTATTACCATTAGAGGATGCGATTTTAACCCTTGTCCTAATGCAAAAAGAGCTCGCGTCATCAAAGGTAATGTAATATGCATAGTGGTAAATACCTGTTCAAACGAAGGAATAATAAACAAAATGGTAACTAGAAAAAATATATTCATCATTAAAAGAAGAAATAAAGGGTAGGAAATAGCACTCATAACCTTTTGTTTCAGCTGCCTCTCCCAATCATAGTGACGAGATATATATTGTAAACTCTCACCCAAGGTGCCCGCTGCTTCACCACTTTCTAGTAAAGCCAAAGCAATAGGAGGACATCCTTCACTTCGTAAAGCCTGTGATAAAGTCTGACCACGCTCTATGGATTCATATAAAGCTGTATAGAGTAGTCCTCGTTTCCCCTGGCAGAGCAACTGTAAGGCTCGCCGTAACGGAACACCAGATTCGATGAGTAGACCTAATTGATAAGTCACATCTACCACCATAGTATGATTCCATTTATGTTTCTTTCTTTCATCCTGCAACGATATCCTATAAATTCTATAACCATCTCGTTTTAACCGTATTGCAATTTCTTGTTCTGAATCCCCCCACATCAAACCTTTTTCTGTTTCATTTTGATTATTTTTTACGACATATTCATAAGCCTCCATATATTCACCTACGATAATTGTTGATCTAATAGCGTATGTAGTTGTTGTTGAGAACCATATTGTGCCTTCACATCTCGCACAGCCATTTCTAATGTTTTCATCGGTAGTTGCGTTTCTTGAATAGATATGATTTGTGGTTCCTTACGGGTCCGTATCAAATTTGCTACTGCATGGGTATTTAGCAAAATATCACGAATAGTAATGAACTTTTTATTCCATCGAAGTAAACGCTGACATATAACGGCCCGTAACACTTGAGATATTTGATTGCGTATCTCTTCTTGTTGCTCCCCAGGAAATAGAGAAATCATGCGGTGAACCGCCATCACTGCACGCTGTGTATGCATAGTTGCCATTACAAGGTGACCAGTCTCTGCCGCATGAAGTGCCGCTTCAAGGGTTTCACGATCTCGAAGTTCCCCTACCATAATGACATCCGGATCCTCTCGTAAAGCATCTCGAATACCATCTGACATAGTATTAATATCAGCACCTAATTGTCGTTGATGTATTAAAGACTTTTTAGATACAAACTCAAATTCGATAGGGTCTTCTAAGGTAATAATGTGACGCTCCATAGTCTGATTTATATAATCAATACAACAAGCTAAGGTAAAACTTTTACCACTGCCTGTAGGGCCACAGACGAGCAATAAACCATCATGAGATTCACATAATTTTTGTAGGAGTTGACCTTCACTATTATCATCTAACTTAAGTTGCTGATGACAAAGTAATCGCAATGTACCACATATGGTCTGATTAGCTCGATATAGATGAACACGGATACGCACACCACAACAGGAACAAGCCTCATCAAGAGACTGCCACTCATAGGATGCTATACCGCAACGACGCAATATATCCTCGATTAATTCTGTAGTACACATAAAGGAAGTAGCCCTTAATCCATCACCATGTCGCAAATAGATAGGCTGACCACATTGTAGATGAATATCTGTTGATGATAGTTGTATTGCATTTTCTACAATAGTTTCTAAACTTTCACTCTTACAGCATGAGTCCACAACGATGCACCTCCTCTATAGATGTAACATGCTGAGATACGGCCTTACGAGCAGACTCTTCTAATGACAATAATAAATGTGTTTCTAATTCGTCCCAATGAGCTGAATTAGCTGGTATTTCTAAGTATTCAAATAGAGCAGTCCGTCCCTGATATGATGTACCATCGAATTTTCGTACTAGCCGTTGTGCAATAGCCCCCATTAAAGTAGCCCGTATTAAGTACGGCTCTACGCCCATATCCATGAGTCGCGTTACAACGCCTATAGCTGTATTGGTATGTATAGTAGATAATACGCGATGCCCCGTTAAAGCAGACTTAACGGCTAACTCTGCGGTCTCCTTATCCCTAATTTCACCAATCATAATCGTATCTGGATCTTGACGTAGCACAGATCTTAACCCTTTGGCAAAGGTAAAGCCGATTTTTTCGTTAATACCAATTTGAATGGCTCCTTTTATTTCAGCCTCTACAGGATCTTCAAGGCAAATTAGCTTTGTTTCCTCTAAATTCAACATGCGGAGCATCGAATATAAGGTAGCAGTCTTGCCACTTCCCGTAGGTCCACAGATGAGTAACAATCCATAAGGACGTTTTAATAACCGTTCAATATGATCAAAAATATCTGCACGCATACCTAACGCCTTTAGG
>CABQQJ010000220.1 GCA_902466275.1 uncultured Veillonella sp.
GTGGCTATTTAGAGGGGATAATATGACAAATAAAATACAAGAGCTTACCGTCAACGAAGTTTGGCGTGATGAGCAAGACGCATGGAACCATCGTTCTGAATACTTTGTAGAAATGCACAATCGCGAGGATCGCAAGGCACAGGTCACTGATTTTTTAGCCTTCTTAAAGAATGAAAATTTATTACCTTCAGCGAATGGTCGTACACTTGATGTAGGTTGTGGTGTTTGTGACTATGCACTTGGGTTAGCTCGGGAAGGTTATAAAGCGACTGGTATCGATTTATCTGATGGTATGATTCGTGGTGCTAAACAATTGGCAGAGTCAGAAGGTTTAGATCTTAGCTTATATATCGGACCTTGGTCTGATGGAAATCGTCGAGAACTAGGTTGGGATAAAAGCTTTGATTTGGCATACAGTATCTTCTGTCCAATTATGTTTGATGTAGAAAATATTCGCGCCATGCATGATGCAAGTAATGATAAATGCTTGTGGATTGCTTTCAGTGAACGGAGTGACGAAATGGTAGATATGTTATCTGAACATTTCTTTGGACGTGATTCTTTCCCATGGGATGGCAAGATGAAAGAATGTTTAGATGCAATTCATGAGATGGGGCATAATGTGAAAGTAACTTACAAAACGGTTCCTGAAACAGAGGTTATGTCTCTTGAAAAGGCGGTTAATTACTTCACCATGCGACTTCATAATAATGGATGGGGAGACATGGAGGACATGAAAGAAGAGATTAGAAATCTCATTGAGCCACTAGCTATTGATGGAGAAATCCATAATAAGACTATTGATAAGGTGGCTTGGGTTTCATGGTCTGTGAAATAGGAGAGAAACATGACAGTTGATGAGAAACGTAAGTTAGAACTAAAAACTATGTACCAGATTATTGGCATCTATTGTCATAATAAGCACCACACTCCTAAAGGACAACTCTGTGAGGAGTGTCAAAAAGTTTGGCAATATGCTGAACATCGTATAGATGTATGTCCTCATATGGAAAGCAAGACCTTCTGCAGCGTGTGTAAAACGCATTGCTATGCGCCTACGTATCGTGAAAAAATACGTGAAATCATGCGCTATGGTGGACCTTGAATGTTATTTATATCACCAATTCAAGTTATTCGCCATATGTATTTAGAGTGGAAGGATAGAAAAAGGAGTCGTACTTCTTATGAAAACTGATATGATTGTAAAGACAGGAATGTTTGTAGCATTGACGGTTTTACTATCTTATATATTTGCTATTCATACTACATTTATACATATTACCTTTGGATTTTTATCAACCGCTATATTTGGTATTCTTTATGGGCCTATGGCAGCAGGTATAATGGCTGCTATTGCCTGTTTTATAGGTATGTCTTTATTTGGACAAGGGGTATTCTTTCCCGGCTTTATCATATCTGAATTTCTTGTAGGCTATGTGTATGGGTATTTTTTACACGGACGTAATGTTACATTTAAACAATTACTTTTACCGGAGACGATTGTTACTGTATGTATACATCTGATATTAAATACAATATGGCTCACAATATTTTATAACAAAGCAGTATCTGCTATATTTATTGGACGTCTTATTAAAAATATCATTTGTTTCCCTTTAGAAATTGCATTGATTTTAATTGTGTATAAAGCAGTCAGTAAGTTTATGGTACAAAAAAAGCCATAATCTTACAGTATACTAAAATGCACCCCTAACATTAGATTATATGTTAGGGGTGCATTATTATTTGTAAATATAGCGTTTTACGCGAGTGCTTTGTCCAATACAGTTTTGATTAAAGATTTTGTTTGGTCATAGCTTTCACCAGGTTGTGCCTCGTATTGTTTGTCGAGGTCGAACCATAAGTTCGGATAGTATTCATATGGGTGAGTTTTGAAGAGCTCATGAGCATCTTGATCTTCAACCCAGTTGATATGAATATCTGCGTATGCAGGATTTTCTGCAACGAGTTCATCGATAGCACGGAATGCATTAGCGCAATAAGGGCAACCGTTTAAATGGAAACCTAATATTTCTTTCATGATATTCAGTCCTTTCAAAATAGAATCTACATATATTTCTATAATTTGAGATTTTATACATATTCATGTACCACAACATATGGTACACTACTGAGTATAACATATCTATATAAGATATTCAATTTTTTAGATATATCAGATGTGAATATTGAGAATTCGATATGCATGCATTATATAAATAAGGAGATACCTATGATTTCAGGCGCACAGTATTTGGTAAAAGCCCTTCAAGAGGAGCAGGTAGAGTTTTTATTTAACTATCCTGGGGCCGCAACCATCGATATCATGGATGAATTATATAAACAAGATCAGGTAAAGGTTATCTTGCCTCGTCATGAGCAAGCATTGGCTCATGCTGCAGATGGATATGCTCGCAGTACTGGTAAAGTAGGGGTGTGTATGGTAACCTCTGGACCTGGTGCTACAAATCTTGTGACTGGTATTGCTACAGCTTATGCAGATAGTGTGCCTCTCGTTTGTATCACTGGTCAAGTTGATTTAGGTCTCATGGGCAATGATGCTTTTCAAGAGGTAGATACTGTTGGTATCGTCCGCAATATTTGTAAATATGCCGTTACTGTTCGTGACCGTAAAGATTTAGGTCGTATTTTGAAAGAGGCCTTTTACATTGCTCGCACAGG
>CABQQJ010000221.1 GCA_902466275.1 uncultured Veillonella sp.
CCAGCACTTGTGGTGGTGTACATCTCTAATGTAGCCAATATTCCATTCGATATGACTATGTATATCATGAGTGTTATCGTTATTGCTATTGGTTCTGTTGGTATCGCAGGCGTGCCAGGTACGGCTACAATGGCGGCATCTGTATCCCTTAGTGGTACAGGCCTTGGAGCGTACTTCACCTCCATTAGCCCAATTCTAGCTATCGATCCATTGATTGACATGGGACGTACATGTTTGAACGTATCTGGGTCCTTAACAAATGCTTTGGTAGTAGACAAAATTATGGGAACCATCGATAAGGATGCATACAATAATCCTAACGAAGGTCGAGTATAAAAACTAGCAACGCTTAATCATATAAATTATTATAAAAAGGGGCTGTAGCTGAATGTGGTAAAACCACATTTGGTTACAGCTTCTTTTGCCTTTTTAAAAGTGATAATTATTACAGATTGTAAACTATATTATTAATAATCGATATTGAAATTGTGAGCTTAGCTACTAACATACTTATGCATATATGGTATACTAAGCGTTATAAAGTTACGAATTATGCTTAATAAATATAAGCCAAGAGGGTAATAGTATGATTACACAAGAATTGAAAGATCGATTAATTGCAGATTATCCAAAGTTTGAGGATATGACACATAAGTTCTATAAGAAAGAACTATCCATTGCAGACTATAAAGGACAATCTGGTGCTTATGGTAGTTACGCTGAGCGCGGTGCAAATACTGGCATGAGCCGTTGGCGCTTCAACGGTGGTCGCATGACGCGCGAGCACATACAGTTTTTAGCGGACTCCATTCGTAAATATAACCTGCAACACGTACATTTCACTACCGGCCAATGCTTACAAATGCATGGCCTTGATGGTGATACTATATTGAGTCTCTATAAGGAATGTTATGATCACGATATCTATAACCGTGGTGCTGGCGGTGACAATCCCAATGTGGTGGCTAGTATTTTACGTGGCATTGATCCTCGTGAAACTTTAGATATTACGCCATATGCAACAGCTATTAGCGTATTTCTTATGGAGCAAATGTTCTATATCAAGATTCCTCGCAAATTTAAAATGGGTATAGATAATGGTTTTGATAGTACCCCACATTCTACGTTCAAGGACCTAGGTTTTAACTTAACAAAACACAATACTTTTGATGTGTATGCTTGTGGTGGTATTGGTCCTAATCCTCGTATTGGTATTCCGGTGGCACATGATGTAGCGCCTGAGGATGTTTTGTACCATGTGAAAGCTATGCTTATGGTTTTTGCTAACCATGGTAACTTCAAAAACCGCGGTAAGGCTCGTACCCGCTACATGCCTGCAGAAATGGGCGGAGCTGAAGCTTTCATCAAGACTTATGAAGAAACATTGGCAATGGTGAAAGAAGTTGAGCAATTAACCATTAATCCAGCTGACTATGCGTATGAAATTACGAAAACAGGTAAGCGTGATAATTCTGTGGAAAATGATCGTATTCACCGTCAAAAACAAGAAGGTTTATATTACGTAGAATACCATCCAGCAGGTGGTGATGCGAACGTAGAACACTTGTTGGCTGCTCTTGACTATGCAGTGACACTTGACCAAGTAGAAGCACGTATTGCGCCAGACCAAGCATTGTTCTTCATTAATCTTACAGCTGATGAAGCACGCAAAATTGCGGAATTAACTGATGACAGTGCTAAAAATGATTTCCGCCGTTCCGTATCTTGCGTTGGTTCTACTATATGTCAGATTGGTATGCAAGACTCTAACGGTCTGTTAAAAGATATCTTCGCACACCTTGAAAAAAAGGGTGTAGACACAAGAAAACTACCTCGTTTACATATATCCGGCTGTCCACATTCTTGTGGTACACACCAAATCGGTGAAATTGGATTCCATGGTGCTGTAAAATTAGTAGATAAGAAACCTATGGTAGCATTTATTCTTGTAGACGGTGGCTCAGAACACATGGGCTCTGAAAACTTCGGTAAAATGGCTGGCAATATTGTAGCTACAAAAATTCCAGAATTTTTGGAATCTTTGGCAAATATTCTAAACGAATCTCCAGAACCAGACTTTGGGACATGGAGAATGACACACAAAGCGCAATACATGGAACTTATAAAAGCATTTGAGTAAATCTTCTCCGCTTGTGATGGGGCCCTGTTAGATTGCGACAACTCAATAAATAATAAAAAGAGTTCCCTCTTTGCTCCGTTCTTCGCAAAGTCGCTGCATAGGGAACTCTTTTTATTATTTGAGCGCCTGCTATTAACTAGTCCCATCACAAGCTACATCTGATATTTACTCAATATGCTTTTATATGATGGGGGAAGCTTTTAGAAAACTAGGTATCTCCTTGCTCTGTCCTTCGTAAAGTCGCTGCAGAAATACCTAGTTTTATTTTTATAACACCTGCTATGAATTAGTCCCATAGCAAGCGCCTAATCTCTTTCTATATATTGATGCGCCCATCATAAGCTACATCTGACATTTACTCAATCTGCTTTTTGTGGGGGATGGAGGGAAAGACTAGCCTTGGGCTGGCCTTTCCCCACGACGGGTCAGAGGCCACTACTATAAAGACTAGCCGCAGGCTAGTTTCTCCCAAATGGAGGGCGTGGCGCTACTGCTATAAAGCTTTTTTATAGGAAT
>CABQQJ010000222.1 GCA_902466275.1 uncultured Veillonella sp.
TGTTGTATTCATAACTCTTTTTCGATTCTGTTTTAATACTAAAACTGTTATACACTTGTATAGTTAGATGATTTATATGGCTAATAATATATCAAATATACTATCGGATTTAGTTAGCTGTATTTTTTTATTTAACTAATTATATTATTCAACTCTAACTAGCTATATTATTCTAACTAGCTATGTTGTTTATATCTAAACATATTAATGATTGTTTTAGTTTATTTGCTAAACTGCATGCGTCGTATGATAGCTCGAATATTCTTAATGACTAATACTACTAGTAAAATACCTACCGATGTTAGAGACACGAAGCCACCAGGAGCTACGTTAAGGAAGTAGGATCCAAAGAGTCCAATGATCATAGCGAGCAAGCTAAATCCAATGGAGCATAATAAAGTTATTTTAAATCCTTTTTCTAATTGTAATGCAGATGCTACAGGTAACGCAATCATGGCACTCAATACGAGGACACCAACAATTTTAATAGAAATTGATACGGCTGCAGCCATTAAGATGGCAAAGATATAGTTAATAAAATCTACCTTAACACCTGCTACACGAGCGGCCTCTTCATCATAGGCGATGTAAAGAAGTGAGTTGTATAGGAAATATAAGGTGAGTACAGATAAGATTGTAAGCACAGCAATACTAATCATATCAGTTGCGTTTACCGTTAGGATGCTACCAAAAAAGAATACATTTGCGTTAGCCTTTAGTTTGCCTGAGCTAATAAGCGTAATAGCTGTACCAATGCTGAGGGATAAGATTATAGTAAGAATCAAATCGAGATGGTGTGAAAAATATTTTCGCAAGAACTCGATGAGTGCACCGCAGATAGCAGTAAAGATAAAAGCCCCTAAAATTGGATTAGTATTCGTCAATAAGCCTAGCGTAATACCTGCTAGAGATGCATGACTCATGGTGTCCCCAATCATACTGGAACGGCGTAGCACCATGAAGATACCAATACATGGACATAAAAGAGAAATACAAATCGCTACGAAGAAGGCATTTTGCATGAAATCATAATTAAACATGGTGCACCTCCTCAATTGTGGTATCATCGGCCTGAGCCTGAGACTCTGTTGTTACATCTGTGAAACAGGAGCAGTTTTTGTGATCTATTGGATTGCGACCTGTACTGTGCATGATTTCTCTAGCATATTGCTCAGGGGAGCAAAGGTGACCTTGCCCATTTGCAATATGGTAGATATTAGTTGAGTTAGCTAAGGCCATTTCGATATTGTGCTCAACAGAGATAATCGTAATATGGTGTTCTTGGTTCAAATTGCGAAGTAGAGCATAGATGCCCTCTTGGCTTTTTCTATCGATACCTGTTGAAGGCTCATCGAGGATGATGAGGTCAGGCTTACCGATGAGGGCGCGGGCGATAGATACACGCTGAGCTTGTCCACCTGAAAGTTTGCTGATGAGACGGTCTTTAAATTCCGTCATATGGGTAAGCTCTAATACGCGATTGACTTCCTGTTTATCCTTAATCTTTAAAAGTTTACGGTAGGAATCGAGGATTTCTTTTACCGTAATAGGAAAGCCTGCGTGAGAGAAGTCATTTTTTTGAGACACATACCGAATATTATTGGTGCTTCGCTTGATAGAACCTTTTACCGGCGTAAGAAATCCTAAAATGAGGCGGAGCAAGGTACTTTTACCACACCCATTATCCCCAACGATGGATATATAATCACCACTGTGAATATGTAAATTAAGGTCATTTAACACATAAGGCGGTTGACCTTGATAGGAAAAATAAAGATGTTCTATTGATAACATATGAAAACCACATTTCTGATTGACAAAATTCTAAGTAAGTTTATACTATAACTATATTACAAATGCAACTGAGTCGCAACTGCAACTAAAGAATAGAGTGTATTCTGTATAGGCATAGCGATCAGGATTTTACAAAGGAGGACTACGATGATCAAGAAACTGATTTTGTTAGTTGTAGGTATTATGATGGCTGCTTTATTTGCAGGTTGTGGCAACGATACACCGAATGCACAGAAGGAGCAAGCAGGTAAAAAAATCCAAGTGGTAACAAGCTTTAATGCAATGGCTGAGTTTACAAAGGCTATTGGTGGTGACAAGGTAGAGGTATCTACCATTATTCCAGATGGCGTAGAGCCACATGATTTCGAGTTGAAACCTGAAAATATGAAACAATTGGCAACAGCTCAAGTATTTGTGTATAACGGTTTTGGTATGGAGCCTTGGGCAAAACAAGCTATCGAAGCAGCTAAAAATGATAAACTCGTATCTGTTGTAGCTACTGAAGGTGTTGAAGCTATTAAAAATACTGACCCAGAAGAAATTAAAGAACATGGTGCAGAAGATCCTCATGCATGGTTATCTTTGAAAAATGCTAAAATTGAAGTGAAAAATATCAAGGATGCCCTTGTAAAAGTTGATCCAGCAAACAAGGATTATTATGAAAAGAATTATACTGAATACGTTGCTAAATTAGATGCAATGATTAAAAAATATGAAGAGCAATTCGCTAAAGCTCCGCATAAAAACTTTGTTACAGGCCATGCAGCATTTGCGTACCTATGCCGTGATTTTGGTTTAGAACAAAACAGTGTGGAAGATGTATTTGCTGAAGGTGAACCTA
>CABQQJ010000223.1 GCA_902466275.1 uncultured Veillonella sp.
GAATTGAAAGCCGTTCAATCTAAAAACGTATTCTCTACTCACCATGGTTTACCTCGTGAAGTATATGACGTTGCAGTATTCGAATACTTAGCTAAAACATTCTATCCTGAGGAATTCAAGGATGTAGATCCTGAAGGCACACTTAAGGAATTCTATGATAAATTCCTTCCATTCTCTTACGGTGGCGTTTGGTTTATGCATTTGAACTAAAAAGGAGTTTTTCGTAGTGACAGAAACTAACAATCAGTACGATTATAAAAAACAGAGCTATAAAAAGCTCATGTTTATTATCATTGGTCTGATCATTTGTGCGGTAAGTTTTGTTACCGATATTATTGTAGGTCCTGCATCACTTACGTTAAGTGATGTATGGCTCGCATTAACAGACCCAGCAGAGGTTTCCAAAAACGCATATGTTATCATTTGGTCGATTCGTCTTCCGACGGCCATTATGGCATTGCTCGTAGGTGCTTCTTTGGGCATTGCTGGTGCTGGCATGCAGACTATTCTTGATAACCCGTTATCTAGCCCGTATACACTTGGTATATCCGCAGGGGCTGGCTTCGGTGCATCTCTTATGGTTGTTGTAGGCGCTAGTGCATTAGAGTTTTTAGGTGTCTTTATGGTTCCATTTGGCGCCTTTGTATTTGCTAGTTTGACGAGTTTCTTTATCTATTCCATCAATAAGATTAAGAATTTTTCCTCTGAAACGATGATTCTCGCTGGTATCGGCATGATGTTCTTGTTCCAAGCGCTTCAATCCTTGATGCAATATATGGCATCTCCTGAGGCCCTTCAAAACATCGTGTTCTGGACGATGGGGAGTTTAGCTAAGGCAAATTGGATGAACATCTCTATTGTTCTTATCGTGCTAGTAATCATGCTACCGCTTATGATGCGTGAATCTTGGCGTTTAACAGCATTAAAATTAGGCGATGAAAAGGCTTCTGGTCTTGGTGTTAATGTTGAAAGCTTACGGGTAAAAGTGTTTGCTTTCATCTCCATCATTACAGCCGTTGCCGTTTCCTTCGTTGGCACCATTGGTTTTATCGGTATTGTAGGACCACATATTGCACGTATGCTTGTGGGTGAGGATCAACGGTATTTCTTACCACTATCTGCAGTATGTGGCATGGCGATTTTGTCTCTCGCATCTATTGCGAGTAAGATGCTCGTTCCTGGGGCGATGTTCCCAATCGGTATTGTGACAGCAATCATCGGTGTACCTTTCTTCTTCTCGTTGGTATTAACTAGGAAAAGGAGCTATTTCAAATGATTGAAGTTCATAATCTAACCTTTGGTTATTCCTCTACGGAAGACGGACAAATCTTAAAGGGCGTTGATTTTGCTGCTAAAACAGGTAAATTGACTGCGCTCATTGGTACTAACGGTGCTGGTAAATCTACACTTTTAAAAACAATTATGGGTATCTTGAAAGGCAAGGGCGAGATTTCCGTTAATGGTAAACCTGTATCTCAATATTCTACAAAGGATTTTAGCAGTACAGTGAGCTATTTGTCTCAAGATAATGACTGTAAAGTCAATCTATCTGTTTTTGAAGTCGTTATGCTAGGGCGCGTGGGATCCATGTCCTTCCGCGTAAGTGATGAGGATATTGCAGCCACACAAGAGGTATTGGAACGGTTGAACTTACAGCGCTTTGCATCGCGCAGCATCATGGAGCTCAGCGGTGGTCAACGCCAACTTGTGTTCATGGCGCAAGCCCTTGTAAAAGAACCTAAAATCTTAATTCTTGATGAACCGACAAGTGCTTTAGATTTGCACAAGCAATTTGACTTGTTAACATTGCTAAAAAATCTGACTCAAGAAAATGATTTTACAACGCTCGTAACATTGCATCATCTTGATCTGGCGGCTATGTTCGCAGATGAAATCATCGTGCTTAAAGAGGGTACAGTATATGCTCAAGGCGCGCCGAAAGACATCTTTACAGAAGCCATGATGGAAGATGTATACCGTGTTAAAACGAAAATTTATATGGATGACAATGGGCTACCTCATGTTATTCCATTAGAAGCTATTATTAATTAATAGGATTCTTTGTGATTGCACTGATCTATTATAGTGTTGGTACTATTTGTTATAGATAGTCATTGACGTGAATCCAGTTATTAATAGGATGTAAGACTATTAGTTAAAAATAAAAGAGGCTGAAATCTTTGCAGAGCAGCATTGATTTCAGCTTCTTTTTGTTGGGAAAAGTATTGGTATTGTATTTAAATAATCTCTTTAACTTGTGCTATACCCTTATCAGTAAGCACGTAGTGTCCATTTGTCACATATAATAGACCTTGTTTCTTTAGCTGTGAAGCAGCTTGATGAGTATAATCAGGCCTCCAGTTCAAATGCTCATGAATGGTACCGATGCCGTTTTCAACGTGCGCGATAGGTGTATCCATATGTGTATAAATATGGCATAGCATCATCGTTTCCCGATAATGGCGACGTAAGTGACGTTGACGACGGTATGTGGCGATATAGCCTGTCTTCGGTGTTGCGATAACAGCGATAATCAGTGCGATACCAATGGTGGTTGCAATGGAACCAGCGATGGACACGTCCATGGTGAAAGCTACTTCCGTACCAATGACAGCACA
>CABQQJ010000224.1 GCA_902466275.1 uncultured Veillonella sp.
TCGGACAAAAATACTTTATCGAGGCCTTCTGGAGCAAGTTCTACCAGTTCTTTACACAATTGTGCCGACGGAGGACTTACGAGGCCTAATAATGTGCTATGTGCAATTTTATCGATTTGATCCTTCAATGCTTGGTTCAATACAGGATGGTTGTGACCATGAATATTAACCCACAAGGAGGATACGCCATCGTAATACTTTTTACCGTTCTCATCGATGAGGTATACCCCCTCACCGCGCTCGATTACTACTGGCTCTTGCGCTAGCCAATCTTGCATTTGTGTAAATGGATGCCATACAAACTCGTGGTCCCATTGTGCTGCTTGTGAAAGCTGTTTTTCTGCCATTTCGTCACCTCATACTTACTAAGTTTTACAAACTATAACTCTCTATTACATATACCTTATATAAACTAAATTAAATTGCCCTATCTAAGGTATGCTAAATTACAAATTTAATATGTCTCAATATCACTTCTAACATATATTAAATTGCTATAGCTAATATATTCAGCCAATTATTATTTATAGACCTAATACTGTGTTCCATAATTCCTTAGAATCAATAAAAGAGCGAGCCCAGCCAAGTTGAACCTTGTGAATATCTGGGCCTTGGTATGGCGGTACTACAGCTACTACAGGAACACCTGTGTAACGCTCCATATCTGCCACATTTGTTTTCAACAAGAACAGATCTACAGCTGTCGTATCATTTACGATAATAGCTTTCACCTCGATACCATGCAATTTAGCATATTCGCAAGTCAAAACAGCACGATTAATTGATCCAAGACGACCATCTGCTACAACAATAGCTGGTAATTTGATATCTTTCATAAAATCCGTGAAAGTTTTATCTCCATAGAGAGGGGTCGTAATACCGCCAGCACCTTCTACAAAGGTTATGTCATAGCGACTCACTACATCTAATGTATGTTCTACAAGGCCATCATAGTCAATCTCGATACCAGCCAATTCCGCTGCAAGGCGGGGAGAAAAATCACCGGCAATAGCATAAGGATTCACTTCATGACGACGAGCTTCAGGAATACCTGCCGAGCGCATCAAATGTGTCGCATCTTTACTCTCAAGGCCGATATTATAATTATCCTCATCCATCGTCACACATTCAGGGAAAGGCACTGCACTAGAAGACACAGGTTTCACCATCCCAACAGCAAAGCCATCGTCTACAGCCATCGCCCCCAATAACCCGGTCACAAACGTCTTACCTACATCTGTATCTGTACCAATTATAGAAATACCTAACTGCTTCATACAAAGCTCCTCTCAAGCGAATACTTACTGCCGCATAGGTTAACTAATTTATATGATTAAGTTTACAATCTAATTACAATATACAGCGAAAAGGAATATATAGTCAACCTATTATTACGCTTAAGGTTTACCATAATAGGACTATATGGGGCCCGAATACATTAGTGAGACCCTAGTTAAAAATCACAGAACCTAGCTCATCGCTCCAAAGCGAGCTAAGTCGCTCTTTACTAGGTTCTGTGATTTTTATGGCTGTACTTATGTAATAGTCCCATATAGTCCTACCATCAACCTTAAATGCGAAAATAATAGGTTGGCTATATAGAGAGCAAGAAAAGGGAATGGCTAAGCCATTCCCTTTCTTTGTTCACTCTTGATGCGGCGAAATTACGCTAACTCGTTAATGGACATTCAGATTTGATGGGACTAATTCATAGGTACAGTAGGAAAAAGGACGCTAACTAACCGATTAGCGACTTAGCTCGCTTTGGAGCGTAGAGGTTAGTTCTCGTCCTTTTTCACTTAAATGTACAAATCAACTTGGGCCCCATCAAATCCTAAATTATATTTCGAGGTAGCGGAATTCGCCTGTATCAGGATCCATCATGCCTCCATAGAATCCCATTCCTTTTGGGAATAGTGGATGGTGGCGCAAAAAGTTAACTGTATAGATTACATTATCTTCAGAGATATGGAACCGGTCCATCCAGTCGATAAGGCCTGGTTCAATCATGCGAATTGCATCTTCGCTGATACCTTTGGCTTTCATAGATTCCATAAATGTTGTAGCAGAAAAATCTATCATGCCGCAGTTTTCATGACCGATGATTAGTACGTCTTCAATTTCCATCCCATAGGTGGCTACGAGTAGACTTTGTACGATATTGTCGATAGGTTGTGTTACGCTGTTACCTGCAGTTTTAATAACGATGATTTCACCGCGATCAAAACCTAATGCGCCTTCTAACATACATACTAAACGTGTGTCCATACACGTTACGATGCCAAGCTTTTTAGTAGGGTGGCTTGTTAACCCAGCCTTAGGTAGTTCAGGGTGTTGTTTCACATATTCTTTATTAGTTTCTATTATTTTTGCAATGTCAATCATAAGGCACCTCACTATATGTGTTCTATTTCCACTTGAAATAGATTCTACTCATTATATACACTGTATTCATCACAAAACAAGTTAAATTTATCATTTATAAATAATTATTATAATCTATCAAACTCATAAAAAGACCATTAAATAAATAATAATTCTATACTCATCATTAATATTCATACTAATATCCATCAATATCAATATATTCATAAAGATGAATATATTGTATATTT
>CABQQJ010000225.1 GCA_902466275.1 uncultured Veillonella sp.
CATTCTGTGAGTTTGTTGAAACCTTACCAGAATCTGGCAAAGCAATCGTATGTGGTGATAATGAAAATATTCGCTACGTTATGAGTCGTGTAAATCGTAACTTCATTACATATGGCTTAAGCGATAATAATGATTATGTAGCTAAAAATATTCACTATGTAGACTCTACTTTGGTATATGATGTATACCATAATGGTGTGAATGTTGAGCGCATTCGCTTACGAGTTCCTGGTGAACATAATGTATTGAACTCCTTGGCTGCCTTTATTGTGGCTCATGATTGCTGCGGTGTGGAAACACGTATCATTACTAAAGGCTTAGGTAAATTTATCGGTGCAAAACGCCGTTTTGAAACGAAAGGCCATGTAGCTGGTGTATGGGTTGTTGATGACTATGCTCATCATCCTACAGAGATTAAAGCTACGTTGAAAGCCGCAAAAGAGTTAGAAAAACATCGTGTTATCTGTGTATTCCAACCACATCGTTTTACTCGTACTAGCTTACTAAAGGATGAATTTGCCACTGCTTTCACAAGCGCTGATGAAGTATATATGACAGATATTTATAGCTCTGGTGAAGATCCAATCCCTGGTATTGATGGCAATACAATTCCAAATGCTATTAAAGCGGCCACAGGTCAAGATGTAAATTATGTACCATCTGTTGATGATATACCGGCTGTATTGGCAAAAATTGTGCGACCTAATGATCTGGTTATCACTATGGGTGCAGGTTCTATTAATCAATATGGACCAAAATTATTAGCTATATTGGAGGAAGGCTTACAATGAAAGATAAAAAAATAATCGTATTGATGGGTGGCCCTTCCGAAGAAGCTGAAGTATCTCGTCGCACAGGCGCTGCTATTGCAGAAGCACTTGAAAGCAAAGGTTATAATGCCCAAACATTAGAACTTAATCCTCGTACTGTTTTAAAAGACATTGAATCCTTAGGTGGAGAGATTGTATTTAATGCAATTCACGGTCGTTATGGTGAAGATGGTGCATTACAAGGCTTACTTGAAATGGCAGAAATTCCATATACTGGATCGGGCATCATGGCTCATGCGGTAGGAATGAATAAAAAAGTAAGCAAAGATGTTTTCAAAGGGGCTAATATTCCAACAGCTACTTCTGAATCCTTTAATGGTAATTTAGAATCTGCAGAAGCTATTATAGGACATATTCGCAAACAATTTACGATTCCTGTAGTGGTGAAATCTGCTACTCAAGGCTCTAGTATTGGCGTTACCATCGTTCGTGATGAGGCACAATTGGAGGCTGCTGTTACAGAAGCGCTAAAATATGATCCGATTCTTGTAGTAGAGCAATTTCTTGATGGTCGCGAATTTACAGTATCCGTTCTTGACGGAAAGGCATTGTCAGTAATTGAAATACGTCCACATTCTGGGGAGTATGACTATACCAGTAAATATACTGTAGGTGCTACAGAATATTTAGTACCTGCGCCTATTAGTGAAGAAATGACTGCTGAGATGCAACGCATAGGGGAACTTGTGTATCGTGAAGTACAAGGCAGTGGGGTTATTCGTGTTGATATTATGACAGATCATGCAGATAATATGTATGTTCTAGAATACAATACTGTGCCAGGTATGACGGCAACGTCTTTAGTACCAAAGGCAGCTAAAGAAATGGGAATTGACTTTCCAACATTATGTGAAAAGATTCTATTAACAGCTAGTATAGGGAAATTTTAAGGGCTGAATAGAACATAAGGAGTTATCTATGGATGATAAGCAATACCATCCATCCAACTCTGGGGAGATGCAGTCTTCTACACCTGTTCAAGATGAACGGGCTGTATTTAGAAAACGAGTGTTAAAAATCGGTGGTGCAGTTACTCTCGTGTTGGTGGGATTGTTTACACTACCTATTCCTTTTGGATCCTTAAAAGTTACTGGATCGGATAAGGTAACTGTACAAGATGTAATGGTAGCAGGGGATATTCATGAACCTGTAAATATATTGCAAATTAGTACAGAAAAATTAAAAACTAGATTGTCGAAAGATTTACGTGTCGAAGAGGCCCAAATTAGCTATCAGTTGCCACTTACAATGGTGGTAAATGTAGTGGAACGCAAGGCTGTTGCAGTTGTACCAGCTCAGTTTGGCTATCTAACACTTGATAGTAAAGGTCAAGTGATTGCATCAGAGCCTGCAATACAAGATACGTCGGTACCAATGATATCAGGCGTTAAGGCGGGAAATATTTTGTTAGGTGATACCGTTGTGGATAAGCCCATTTTGGCGGCTCTTGAATACTTGAACTCTCTTGATGAGGAGACGTTCAAAAATATTGCGGAGGTTAATATCGGAGATCCTGATGCAATAATGGCATATACTGTTTCAGGTGTGCAGATTCGACTGGGAGATGGCAAAGACTTAGCAAAAAAAGCAGAGCTAACTCAGTCGATGTTACAAGATATTAAAAAGACTCATGGTAATGTACAGTATATAGATGTAAATGTTTCGTCACCGTACATTAAAACCGATGTGATGCCAGAAGGCAAAAAACATCAAAATGGAGCACCGACTACAGAAAATTCATCTACTAAGAAAGATGAGACAAAAACAAGATAA
>CABQQJ010000226.1 GCA_902466275.1 uncultured Veillonella sp.
GTTCTTTAGGACAACCTTTAGATACAAATATATGAACCTTGCGAGTATCTACTTCAAATACACGACTTGTGGTAGGCGTTCTACCTAGACTATCCAATATGATTACATCGGGCTGATGAACTGAAATAGGTTCCTTTAGAACAGCTGTATCCAATACAGCCTCACATAGTTCGGTATCATTTAGACGACAATTTAATTGAGGATTATCCGCCAAAATAGTGCCAATGCCAACGAGCATGGCATCATGTGTGGCACGCAGTACATGTCCGTCTCGGCGGGAAGATTCATTTGTAATCCATTGAGATTGACCTGTAAAAGTGGCAATCTTACCATCTAGTGACATAGCACTTTTAATAGTTACAAAAGGTTTACCTGTCTGTATATAGGTAAAGAAATGCTCATTTAGTTCAGCACATTCCTCACTACATACGGGGCAAACAACCTCTATGCCTGCTTCACGGAGTAAATCCATGCCCTTTCCAGATACTAGTGGATTAGGATCTGTACTACCTACTACGACTTTAGCTATGCCAGCCTCGATAATACGCAGCGCACAAGGTGGAGTTTTACCATAATGAGAACATGGCTCTAATGTTACATATAAAGTAGCACCTTTAGCATTATCACCAGCTTGGTTTAAGGCATGAACCTCAGCATGAGCTGTACCAGCCTTATGATGATAACCTTCACCGATTATTGTATTGTCTTTAACCACTACGGCACCAACCAAAGGATTTGGTGAGGTGTGACCTGTGGCTAATTTTGCCAGTTCAATGGCGCGCTTCATATATACTACGTCATCCACCATATCACCTCAATAAAAAAAGGACTATATACATAGTCCTTAGGTAATCATAAATACGCACATCAAATGTGCCTCGTCTTTTCTCATCCAGACTCTACTGTCGGTATCGGAATTGCACCGCTTCATGCCATATAGCTCGCGGACTATAACCGCCGGTAAGGAATTTCACCTATCCCCAAAGACTTATCTATTTTGTTTATGAATTAATAGTAACACTTTTATTAATGTTATGCAAGAATAATAGTTTTGTATTGAGAAAGAATATTAAATAATTTAATTAAAATATAATTTTTAGAACACAAATACTAGAACAATATAAATAATAATATATATTTACTTTTAATATAAACATATATAAACTATGTATACAGTAAATAGTAACTTTTATCACATAATTACATGTTAAACAAGTCTAATATAGTATATATGGTTTGAATAACCATATTTTAATGATAGTAATTATTAAATATAGGTGATAATATGGCAAAAAAACGAATTTCTGATGTACTTATAGAAGTCTTAGCCAATGCGGGCATCGAACGCATTTACGGTATCACTGGAGATAGTCTAAACTCTGTAAATGATAGTTTACGCCGCAATGGTAAAATTGCTTTTGAACATGTACGACATGAAGAAACAGCAGCCTTTGCTGCCGGTGCAGAAGCATCCCTAACTCATAAACTAACTGTATGTGCTGGTAGCTCTGGTCCTGGCAACTTACACTTAATTAATGGTCTCTTCGATTGTCATCGGAATCGTGTTCCAGTATTGGCCATTGCTTCTCACATTCCTCAATCTGAAGTAGGTTTGAACTATTTCCAAGAAACACATCCAGAAAATCTATTCAAAGAATGTTCTTGTTTCTGCGAACTTGTATCCAATCCTAAACAAATGCCGGAAATTCTATTCCGTGCTATGAACGCTGCTGTTGGTAACCAAGATGTTGCAGTTATCGTTCTTCCTGGTGACGTTGCCGTTATGGAAATGGAAATTGACGAATTACCTGTATGGACCCCACCTCGTTTACCTCATATCGTTCCACAACGAGAAGATATTGAAGAAATGGCTGCTCATTTAGAAACAGGCAAACGTATTACCCTATTCTGTGGTGCCGGTTGTGAAGGTGCTCATGATGAAGTGGTAGAATTAGCAAAACGCTTGCAAGCACCGGTTGTACATGCTTTCAGAGGTAAAGAATGGGTTGAATGGGATAATCCATATGATGTAGGTATGACTGGCCTATTAGGCTATACATCTGGCTACCGTGCTATTGAACAATGTGATACATTGGTAATGCTTGGTACAGACTTCCCTTACCGTCCATTCTATCCAGAAAATGCAAAAGTAATTCAAGTGGATAGAGATCCTAGTGCTTTAGGTCGTCGTGTTCCTCTTACACAAGGTATCATTGGTACTGTAAAAGATACGTTAAAAGAATTATTACCTCTTGTTGGTCAACGCGGTGATACTGAATTCATCGACACTGTACGCAAAGCATATGCTAAATTCAGAGGCGACTTAGATAGCTATGCAGTAGCTGAACCAGATGGTGTAGCAATTCACCCTCAATACTTCGTAAATCGCCTCAATAAACTAGCAGCAGAAGACGCGATCTTTACCTTTGACGTAGGGACTCCAGTTATTTGGACTGCTCGTCACTTAAAAACAAATGGTAAACGTCGCATCTTAGGTTCTTATAATCACGGCTCCATGGCCAATGCCATGATGCATGCCATCGGTGCTCGAAATGCATGTCCTAATCGTCAAGTCATCTCCCTTTCCGGTGATGGTGGCT
>CABQQJ010000227.1 GCA_902466275.1 uncultured Veillonella sp.
ATCAAGGTCGGTACCGTTGTAAAAGGTACTGTTCATAACGTAGTTGATTTCGGAGCTTTTGTAGACTTTGGGCTTAAAACGAATGGTCTATTACATCGCAGCGAGCTTTGCAATAGCCGTCAACATCCATCTGATGTGCTTGCTGTAGGCGATATCATCGAAGCTCAAATTATTTCTGTTGATGTAAAACGCAATCGTATCGGTTTATCTGTAAAAGCTTTACAACCAGAAAAGCCAAAGAATAACGATAATAACCGAAACAGAAATAACAACGGACAACGCCGAAACAACGATCGTAACAATAACCGTAATAATGACCGCAACAATGGTGGTCGACAAAACAATTAGTATCAATTGGATTGTATTATTGAGAAACACTCTTGACTAAAAGTCATTGTACACAAAACCGCACTCTCTATGGATTTTGAGGGTGCGGTTTTTCTATATAACTTAAAACTATGTATAATAATGCAGAACAGATATATCGAAAATGATATACCTTATTGAAAAATTTAGATATAAGGGGTATGATGAAATTACAGAGGAGATCTTCCTCAATATATGTTCCTAAATAGGAGGTAATGCTATGAGCTTGAACCTTAAAGAAAGATATGGACTTTTAATTAATAATGAATGGGTAGCGGCATCTGATGGTGCTGAATTTAATGTATATAACCCTGCTAATGGCGAACAACTCGCTATTTGTGCAGAGGCTACGAAAGACGATGTTGATAAAGCGGTAGACGCTGCAACAGAAGCTTTTAAAACTTGGAAAAAAGTATCTCAAGTAGAGCGCGCTGATTACTTGTTAAAAATTGCTGACGCTATTGATGCTCATAAAGAGCACTTGGCACAAGTTGAAACATATGACAATGGTAAACCAATCCGTGAAACTTTGAACGTAGATATTCCACTTGGTGCTGACCATTTCCGTTACTTCGCTGGCGTACTTCGTTCCGAAGAAGGCTCTGCACAAGTATTTGATGAAAATACATTGAACCTCATCCTTCGTGAACCGATTGGCGTTGTAGGTCAAGTAGTACCTTGGAACTTCCCGTTCCTAATGGCAGCTTGGAAATTGGCACCAGCTCTTGCAGCAGGTTGTACAGTTGTTATCAAACCTTCTAGCCATACATCCCTTAGCCTTTTAGAATTAGGTGATATTTTGAAAGAAATCTTGCCTCCAGGGGTTGTAAATATCGTAACAGGTAAAGGCTCTAAATCTGGTCAATATATCCTTGATCATCCTGGTTTCAGCAAACTTGCTTTCACAGGCTCCACTGAAGTAGGTCTTGATGTATATAAAGCAGCATCTGAACGCTTGATTCCTGCTACATTGGAATTAGGTGGTAAATCTGCGAATATCTTCTTTGAAGATGCAAACTGGAAACAAGCTCTTGATGGGGCAATGCTCGGTATCCTCTTCAACCAAGGTCAAGTATGCTGCGCAGGTTCCCGTATCTTCGTACAAGATACAATTTATGATAAATTCGTAGCTGAACTTTCCGCTTTATTTGATAAAGTAAAAGTTGGCTTACCTTGGGAAGAATCTACACAACTTGGTGCCTTGATTTATGAAGATCAAGTTAAGAAAGTACTTAGCTATGTAGAACTTGCTAAAGAAGAAGGCGCTCGCGTTGCAGCTGGTGGTGTACGTGTTACTGACGGTGAACTTGGTAAAGGTTGCTTCATTAGACCTACACTTATCGTAGACGCTACAAATGATATGCGCGTAGCTCGTGAAGAAATCTTCGGCCCTGTAGCTGTTGTAATTAAATTCCACAGCGAAGAAGAAGTGATCGAACAAGCTAATGATAGCTTATACGGTCTTGGCGGCGGTGTATTCACTCAAAACCTTAACCGTGCAATCCGCGTAGCTCGAGCAATCGAAACAGGTCGTATGTGGGTAAATACATATAACTCCATTCCAGCTGGTGCACCGTTCGGTGGTTACAAACAATCTGGTATCGGCCGTGAAACTCACAAAGTTATCCTTGAACACTACACTCAAATGAAAAACATCATTATCAACTTGAGTGATAAACCATCTGGATTCTACAATTTAGATTAATAATTGAATAGACTCTACCTATAATTACATAAAAAAGGCACCAATTTAATTATTGGTGCCTTTTGTGTTATTCATTATAATATTGTTATAGATAAAATACACTTTTACGATAAAGAATATTAGAATAATTGTTGTGTATGTATATGTGTAAAAATAAGGAGAGGTGAAATAATGAGGTCTTTTCCCATCAAAAAATTATATAATCCCCAATATGATCTGTTATCTATTAGTGATAAGGAAGAATTGTTATATCAGATTGGAGAAATATATAATTTAGAATTAATATCCTTTAAAGACTTTGCTGCATTTAGACAATCCACATATACGGCAGTATATCGTTCACATGATGGTATAGACTTTGTATTTGTTCCTGGCGATACTGTTACGTTAGGGTTTGATTTTAAAAATAAACCATTGCAGGATATTTTTAATGATGAAAATTTGGCGGAGCTTGCCTATCCATTTGTGGAGGGCTATGAAGATGAAATCTTTAGTGAAGACGATGTTCAAAC
>CABQQJ010000228.1 GCA_902466275.1 uncultured Veillonella sp.
GGTGCGAAAGTAGGAGACGTTGTCGGCCTTACAAACTATGTAGGCTATGCAGCTACAGGTTTAGGTGCGTTATCATATAATTTAGTAGGCTATGATATGACCAAAGTGGGGCATCAACGTCCCGAACCACAGATTGAATTGGGGCAAAAATTGCGACAGCTTGGTATCCATAGTATGAATGACATTAGCGATGGACTAGGTAGTGAATTGAATGAAATTGCTACAGCTAGTAATGTTTCCATTGTATTTGAAGAACAAGCAATCCCTCTACACGAGGAGACTTACGAATTAGCTAAGCATTTACAAACTAATCCAGTAGATTATGCTTTGTATGGTGGAGAAGACTTTCAGTTAGTCTTTACAGCGCCAAAATCACTACTTTCGGAATTGGAAAAGCTAGCAGGCATTACGTTGATAGGAGAAGTTTTATCTGGCCCCCCACGGGTTCAAATGGTAACATCTGATAAAACGATTAAGACTGTAGAAGCGAAAGGATATAATCATTTTCATGAAGGATAAGGTACAGGTTCATTTAAAGACTTATACAGTAGAAGATACACAACAATTTGGTAAATTATTAGGTGCATGGGTTAAACAGAATGGGGACCCTCTTTGTATAGCACTAGTTGGTGACTTGGGGACAGGAAAAACACATTTGTCGCAAGGAATTGCAAAGGGCTTTGGGGTTACTGAAGAAATTACGAGTCCTACCTTTGCCATCATGAATACCTATGATGTGAATCGAACTCATTTATATCATTTTGACGTATATCGCTTGGAAGATATTAGTGAACTGGAAAATATTGGCTTTTACGAATATACAGAAGACTGTGTATCTATTGTGGAATGGGCGGATAAATTTCCTCATGAATTGCCTGATGAAACACTATGGATTTATTTAACGCGCATTGATGATACAAGCCGATCCATTACATTAGTTAGTGATTACCTTACAGCGGATGATTTAGTAGAAATAGGAGGCCCATATGTGGTTGGGAATTGAGACGAGCTCACTTGTGTCGAGTGTGGCTTTAATGGATGAAAGTTGCCTAATTGGGGAATTGACCATTCAAGCTGGATTGACTCATTCTGAGCAGTTGGTACCTCATATTGATATGTTATTACGAGCCTCTCAAGTTAAAAAAAGTGAATTAAAAGGTATTATGGTTAGCATTGGGCCTGGTTCTTTTACGGGTTTACGGATCGGGATGGGGACAGCTAAAGCTATGGCTTATGCCTTACAAATTCCTTTATATGGTGTAATGACCATGGATAGTTTAGCTCGTAATGTAGCTTATACAGACCGCACGATTTGTACTATTATCGATGCTCAGAAAAAACATGTTTATGCAGGTATCTACAAATATGATGGTAATGAACTAGTCTGCAAAGAGGAACCTTTTGTCATTGCTGCTAATGATTTATTAGATCGACTCCGAGCATCTGAAGAACATGTAGTGTTCCTTGGGGATGGCGTTAAGCGAATAGAAAAGCTACTAGATGAAAGTGATACAAATTTAACGATTTTAGATATATCGCAACGTATTCCAAAAGCTAGTTCTCTATTACTGGCTGGCCGTAGATTGGTAGTCTCTGAAGAGAGTTCTGACCCTATGGATATGGTTCCTTATTATATTCGACGCTCAGAAGCAGAAGTGTTATGGGAAGAACGCCATAAAAATAATCCTGAAATGTTGAAACAAAATCCTACAGTTGTAGTTACTGAGGCAGCAGGAGTCGAATAATGGAGATTCGTTTGGCTACAATAGATGATGCTCAAGCTATCTATGCTATTGAACAACAGTCTTTTTCTGTTCCTTGGAGTTTAGAATCTGTTCTCGTTGAGTTAGAAGGGGCATCAAATAAATTATATATGGTAATTTGTGAGGAGAACAAAATTGTTGGATATGCAGGTGCTTGGCTTGTATACGATGAAGGTCAAATCACAAATATCGCCATTTTACCTTCTGCCCGTGGTAAAGGATATGGATCAAAACTTACCAAGCAATTAATAGATGAATGTCTTACGAGAGGTATGAAAGAAATTTTCTTAGAGGTGCGCATATCTAATTTAGCAGCATTAGCTATGTATAGAAATTTAGGATTTTCTGTAAAAGGAATTCGTAAAGATTATTATTCAGAGCCTACGGAAGATGCGTACATTATGTCTCTCGTTTCAGAGGAAATAGAATGAGTATATACACATTAGCCTTGGAAAGTAGCTGTGATGAAACCTCTGCTTCTGTCCTTAAGGACGGGCGCACCGTTTTGTCTAATGTTATTTCAAGCCAAGTACCAATACATAGAAAATTTGGTGGCGTTGTACCTGAAATTGCATCACGTCATCATATAGAACAAGTTATACCTGTTATAGATCAAGCGCTACGAGATGCGAATGTGACCTTACAAGATATCGATCACATTGGTGTTACTTATGGTCCGGGGCTTGTTGGCGCACTATTAGTGGGCGTAGCTGCTGCAAAAGGGTTATCCTTTGCTACAGGGATTCCCTTGGTGCCAGTGCACCATATGGAAGGTCATATTTTTGCTAACTTTTTAGCTAAT
>CABQQJ010000229.1 GCA_902466275.1 uncultured Veillonella sp.
GAATATCATTCACATTTTAATGTTAGCAAAGTGTATCTTGCATATCTACTCCGAAAAGACCAAAAATATACGTTTCGGACAATATTAAATTGTTATACTTTACGATAAGCACTTGGAGTTACACCAGTAGCCTCTTTAAAGGCACTAGTAAACTTACTGCCATTCTCATAGCCTACGGCATTAGCAATTTCTAAAATAGATTGATCTGACTCTTGAAGCAAGCGCTTAGCTGCATTAATACGACATTCCTTTAAATAATGATGAATTGTCGTACCATATACCCCTTTAAAACAACGCTTTAATGTTGATGTAGGAATATCAAATGCCTCAGACAAGGAGTCTATAGTGAGCCGTTTCATAAACTGTGTAGATATATATTCATTAACAGCTTTTACAATATCTACTTGTTGTTTACGATAAGAGCTTCTCTTTTCATGATTAGTTGTAGAAATAACAGATAACAGCAGGAAGATTTCAATGACTTTTAATTTAAAATAGTGTTCTTTAATTTGATTAGGCACGCTATATAAACTAGAAAAAATCTGACGAACAGATTCCGTCTCTTCCATCATCATACCAAAGTCAGAATGCTCACAAAATCGATTTGCTAATTGAGTCAAATCGATGCGCGCTTCAGTAACAAGTGCATCTAATACGGGTTGAGCCTTTTCAACATCTACGA
Organism: uncultured Veillonella sp.; assembly: GCA_902466275.1. Classification (GTDB taxonomy): domain Bacteria; phylum Bacillota; class Negativicutes; order Veillonellales; family Veillonellaceae; genus Veillonella. The sequence goes on from CABQQJ010000229.1 coordinate 683, forward strand.
GTAATACAATCCCTTTAAAGAGCTTTGTAGGGAAGTAGTTCTCATGTTGATAATCAGCATGAATATGCCACCCTAAGGACATATCACCTGGTCCCATATATAAATAATCACCAGATGTAAACTTGCACTCAATGCGCCCCTCTTCACAATGATTTATGGCAAACGTCTTTGTATGTGATTTAGCATAAAATTGAATCGTCTCTTGCTTCACATCTAAGAACATCAAATCGATACCGTCAAATATCGTATGTCTTGACATAGATGTTCCAGCATGTGAAACCGCATGATTATGTGGATTCATACTATCACCATATACACAAATACTATAAACATAAACGTTAATATTATATTATAGTATACTTATTGATAGTCATTGTCAACTTCCAATTAGTAATAATTCATTTTAGATTTAAAAATACAAGCTAGTTCGTTTTAGTAATATAAAACAATTAAGATCTTCGTTGAGAGTTATTCTAGTGTACTATAAAATAAGCCTCATGAATTAAACTACAACAATTTAATTCATGAGGCTATATTCAAAACTAAGGATATAAGTTCCTATTTTTTTGTTTTAATAATAAAAGCTAATGCTATGACATGAGCTACCCATATAATGCCCATAACCATTAGAGCAATAGGCATATCTTGACTAAAATAGGCACCAACCGCCATTATGGCACTAACGGATACGAGAATGGACAACTTTGCCCGCAATGTCAACGCTTTATCGCGTTCATAAGCAGCAACAGTCTTTTGATATAAACTAGACGCCAAAAACATTTTATGGAGTCGTTCAGATCCACGAGCCAAACAAAATAACGTTAGCATATAAAAAGGAACTGTTGGCAATAGTGGTAGTACGATACCTGCTGTACCAAGGGCAAAACTTATGGCCCCAATAGTCAGGAATACATATCGAACAACTACATTACGATGTTGCTCAGTTATTTTCATTAATCCTCTTCTACGTAGTTAATAACTTTACCTTTTGTTTTAATAAAGTTAGGAACAATGAGTACTAAAGCGGCAATAGCTACAATGCCATAAATACCTGCCATACCTACCCATTCATAAGCATTACCTAATACTAGACCCATTACGGCAAAGTCCGCATCACCAAAGGTTGTATTTTGGAAGCCTAATTGACCAAGAACAGGAAGCGCCAAAGCTGGCAAGAATGTAATAGCCAAACCATTTAGGAAAGCACCTACCGCTGCGCCACGACGACCACCAGTAGCATTGCCATAAATACCTGCTGTAGCACCACAGAAGAAGTGTGGCACAAGACCAGGAATGATTAATACGCCACCTACAGCACCAAGGATAAGCATACCGATAATACCACCTATAAAGGAGCTAAGGAAACCTAATACCACCGCAGTTGGAGCATAGGTGAAGAATACGGCACAATCTACAGCTGGAATTGCATTAGGGATAATTTTTGTAGCAATACCTTGGAATGCAGGAATCAAATCACCTAAGATCATACGTACACCAGAGTATACGATTGTTACACCTACAGCAAAGTTCATAGCGCTCATAACAGCGTATAAGTAAGGACTCATATCACCAGATAAAGTAGCTACAAACTCAGAACCAGCTGCAAAGGCTGCAATCAAGTAGAATACGATCATAGTCAATGCTGTAGATAAAGTAGAGTCACGCAAGAAACCCCATTTTTCTGGAATTTCAATGTCTTCTGTACTATCGTCTGCTTTACCTACATATTTGGCAACCCAAGCGGATAAATAATAACCTAAACTACCAAAGTGACCAATAGCAATTTCATCACCATCAGTAACTTTAGATGTGTAGCTTTGACCAATAGCTGGAGAAATTGAAGACCATGCGCCCATCAAGAAACCACCCACAAGGATGAGCTC
>CABQQJ010000230.1 GCA_902466275.1 uncultured Veillonella sp.
CCATGGCACCAATACCAGCAATGGTGGTGCCACCGGGGCTGGTCACTTGATCTCGTAGTACTGCTGGATGATTGCCACTTTCAAGAGCCATCTTACCTGCACCGTACATTGTTTGAGCAGCTGCCTTTATGGCTAGCTGACGTGGTAAACCAATACGAACGCCCGCATCAGCTAAAGCATCAAGGATAACGAACATATAGCCAGGGCCCGCGCCAGATAGTGCGCCTAAGCGATCTAAATCGGCTTCGCTCACCACTGCTACCTCACCTACAGCCTCAAATAAGGCTTGTACAGTACGACCTAGGTCAGTATTCACATCATCTCCAGCAAGTGCCGTCATGCCAGCACCGATAGAAGCCGGTGTATTTGGCATAGCTCTAAACCAGTTAGCTTGTGGAATCGCCGCATCAAGAGTATCTAATGTGACGCCTGCGGCAACGGAAATCATAACAGTCCCATAAGGTACTTCTTTTAACGTCTCTAATACAGATGGTAACACTTGTGGTTTTACGGCCAACAAAATAGTATTGTATTCGTTTACATTAGGCAATGTAGTAAAACCTACTACACCGAGCTCCTCAGTTAGAGCCTTACATTGTTCTTCGCGACGCACTAGAATGTGTGTATCACAGGCTTTCAACACACCATGCTGTAATGCACCGCGCAATAGAGCGCCACCCATCGAGCCAACGCCGATACATAAGGTTTTACCTAACATAGTTGTCACCACCGTTTATAGAGAAATTATTTGTTTTCCCAAGCGTATTCGTTTTGCTCAGTTTTGTTGCTGTCATTATCAGAATAATCAATGGAAATGTTTACAGGTACGCACATGAAAATGTCTTTACCTACTTTTTCCAATTTGCCATCCAATGCATAGGTCGCACCAGATACGAAATCTACAATACGAGCTGCTTCATGAGGGTCTGTATTTTCAAAATTAATCAATACAGGACGCATGTCGCGCAATTGATGTGTAATATTTTCAGAGTCTTCAAATACTTTTGGTTCAATTACAACTACTTTCATAGCTGTTGGACGTTGTGTCATCGTAGATTGGCCTCCTACCTTGCGTGGATGAAATTCAGATGCGCCGGATACTGGAGCTACTGGAGCTACTGGTGTAGGTTCCGCTTCATATTCCTCTTCATCTTCATAGTCATAATCATCATATTCATAGTCATCATCAGTTCTGCCTAAGAATAAGTTTTTTGCTTTGTCTAAATAATCTCCCAATGCCATTTGGATTTCCTCCTAATACTTAACGCTATCGATTATCAGGCAACCCAAGCCTTAATCATACACACGTTCCCCAAAAATTGCTGTGCCTACACGAACGATGTTAGCCCCTTCTTCTAAAGCGACTTCAAAGTCGTGAGTCATCCCCATAGATAAATATTGAATCTGCCCTTCTTCAAAGTAGCGTTTCATATCCTCAAACAAGGCATTCGCTACGCGAAAGATTGGACGAGCTTCCTGTGGATCATCGAAAAATGGCGCCATACACATCAAGCCCCTTACGCGTACATGAGGCAATGTTTTTGCATAGTCTCGTATTTCTGGAAACTCTTCAACGGTCATTCCCGTTTTAGAAGCTTCGCGGGCCACATTGACTTGCAGTAATACATCTTGTATTTTATTGTGCTTTGCAGCAACCTTTTCGATTTCATCTAATAATTTACGGCTATCCACAGAATGAATTAAATCAAACATAGGAACCGCTTGACGCACCTTATTGACCTGTAAATGACCAATCAAATGCCATGTTAATTGTGGCCCCTTATAGGTTAGCTGTTTTTCTTTGGCCTCTTGTACTCGATTTTCCCCTACATGAGTGACACCGAGCCGTGCGACCTCTTCCACAGCCGACACAGGGTGATTCTTTGTAACTGCCACTAATAATGCTGTATCTACGCGACCAACACGCGCCATAGCATCAGCCATGCGCTGCTGTATAGCGTGTAGGGATTCTTCAATCATGTGAATGCCCCCTTCAATCTATATATCATAATCATCAAATATATTTGTATAGACTATTCTATTATATAGTATTTATTATTGATTGTACATCATTTAGGTCTTATAAAGCCTATAAATCTATGTATGTATATACTACCGTTCTTGTAGCATACCAAATAAAGCCATACGACCTGTTTTACCAGATTCCCGACGATAGGAATAACAATCTTTATCTGTTACTGTATCGGTACCGCCAATAGCGATATTTTCTTTAGGCACACCATTCACCATAAGTCCTTCGGCGATAAAGTTCCATAAGTTGATATAGGCTTTATCTAGTTTATCACCTGGATAGTTTACAATATCAGCCACACTACGGTCGGTCATACCACGCCAAGCTAACTCAAAACGCTTGCCTAGCTCTACATCAACCTCAAAGGACTCCGGTCCAATACTAGGTCCAAGATACACATAACAAGCTTTGAACTCAGTACCGTAAGCTTCTTTCATCGCTTCAATGGTAAGTACAGGCAAATGGCCTATCGCGCCGCGCCACCCTGCATGAACGGTCGCCATAGCATGATGTTTAGCATCGTAG
>CABQQJ010000231.1 GCA_902466275.1 uncultured Veillonella sp.
AGAATCTATTCGTGTTACAATTCCTGAAGGCTATACAGTTGGGGATATCGCTATCGTTCTTGAAAAGAATCAAATCATGAAGGCGAAGGACTTCTTGGCTGAAGCTAAAACTTATGTACCATACCCATACATGAAAGGCACAAAACCTGCTACATATCCTGTAGAAGGCTTCTTGTTCCCAAGTACGTATGAAATCCCCGTAGGGGCTACACCTCGTGATGTTATTCAAATGATGGCTGATGAAATGAATCGTTATCTCACACCAGCTGTGAAGAAACAAATTCAAGCTCAACACATGAGTATTCATGACTTTGTAACTTTGGCGTCTATCGTTGAACGAGAGTCGTTATTTGATGCAGACCGTCCAACCATTGCAGGGGTATTCAAAAAGCGTCTAGCTCATGGTATTCCATTGCAATCTGATGCGACTATTTCCTATGTACTTGGTTATGCAAAGGAAAATGTAACGATTGGTGATACACAATTGCAAAGCCCATATAATACATATGTATCTAAAGGTTTACCACCAGGACCAATTGCAAACCCTGGTAAAAAAGCTTTAGATGCAGTATTACACTCTGAAAATACAGATTATTTATACTTCGTAGCAGATAAAGAGGGGCATAATCACTTCTCTAAATCATACGAAGAACATTTAGCAGAGGTTAATAAAATTTATGGCGCTGACACAGTAAAAAATTCTTCTGCTAATACTGAAGTAGCTACACAAGCTGGTCCTAACTATGACGTAGCAGTAGCGACTACAGAGCCTAATTATAATTATAGTTCTGCAGAAGCAGTGGAAGCAGATTCTCAATATGTTGATGTAGAACCTAGTTATAAATACACACCAACTACAGTTCCAGCGGCTGAGGTCCCAGATCCTGGACCAGGTTCAACACAAAATCAATCATCGACGCAAGTTACGCCAACTGCTCCATCCTATGGAAATAATACAAATACCAATACGTATGTACCAACGACGACACCTGTACCTGAATCGATGCAGAACGTTATTCCTAATGCACAACAAGCACCACAAATTCAGGTAGAATCTGCAAATCCGGCTGAACGCTCTACGTTGGTAGTTCCTAGTGGTACTAACAATAGATAATGTAGGAGATTTAATCTACTTTCATGATATTAAATGATATTTTAAATGAACAGCGTATTTACGCGATGATTAATGATGTGCCGATTTTACGAGAATCTGAGGTTCATCTATTTGAAGAATTAATAGGTTTATACCGGCCCACCTCTGTGTTAGAGGTGGGCACAGCCATTGGTTACTCCGCTTTGTTGATGGCACCATTACTCGACGAAGAGGACGGGCATATTACCTCCATTGAATTGGATGATGTGCGCTATGAAATGGCAAAATACTATATTAACCAATCCGATTATACCGATAAAATTACATTGCTGAAAGGCGATGCGTCTCAAGTCTTAACGGAACTCACAGGCGAATACGATCTAGTGTTTTTAGATGGACCAAAGGGGCAATATTTAAAACAACTTGAACTTATTCTGCCACATGTGAAAGAAGGGGGCGTCATTCTTGCAGATAATGTACTCTTTAGAGGCTATGTAAGGGGCGATAAGGAACCGCCAAAACGGTTCAAAACTATCGTAAAACGGTTACAAGAATACTTAACATATGTTGAAAATAAAGAATTGTTTAACACCACCATTTATCCCATGGGTGATGGTATGAGTGTGAGTGTGTGGAAAGGGCACAACAAATAATGGCAGAACATTTTATGGAATTGCTTTGTCCTGCAGGTAATATGGACAAGCTTAAAATGGCTATTCGCTATGGTGCGGATGCCGTATATTGCGCAGGTAAACGTTTTGGCTTGCGCGCAGGTAACTCTAATTTCTCCGACGAGGAATTAAAGGAGGCTGTAGAATTCGTACATGCTCATGGCAAGAAAATCCATGTAACATGTAATATCATTCCTCACAACGAGGACTTTGAAGGTTTAGAAGACTATTTGAAATTCCTTGAAAGTATCGGTGTTGATGCAATCATCGTTGCTGACATGGGTATTTTCAGCCTTGCTAAACGCGTGGCTCCAGGCCTTGAACTTCACGTAAGTACACAAGCTTCTACTACGAATTGGCATACAGTTCAGATGTGGAAAGAGCTTGGTGCCACACGTGTTGTAGCAGCTCGTGAAGTATCTTTAGCAGATCTTAAAGAAATGAAGGACAATGTAGATATCGAAATTGAATCCTTCGTACATGGTTCCATGTGTATTTCTTACTCTGGTCGTTGCCTTTTGTCTAACTACATGACAGGTAATCGCGATGCGAACCGCGGTCAATGCTCTCAATCTTGCCGTTGGAAATATTCTCTTGTGGAATCTAATCGACCTGGTGAATATTATCCTATCGAAGAAGATGAACATGGTACGTATATCTTTAACTCTAAAGACTTGTGCTTGATTCACCGCATTCCAGATCTTTATGAAGCTGGTATTGATAGTCTTAAAATCGAAGGGCGTATGAAAAGTATCCATTATGTAGCGACTGTGGTCAGCGTATAC
>CABQQJ010000232.1 GCA_902466275.1 uncultured Veillonella sp.
TAGGCCTTATTGACATAAAAGGTTTTGTTAAAACTGGTGAAGAAGTGCTATATAAGGTGACTACCTTTGTACCTGAAAGCTCTGCTGATGCAGTTCGTCATGCTATGGGGACCGCAGGGGCCGGAAAGATTGGCAACTATGAGCATTGTAGCTTTAGTCTTCACGGGGAAGGTCGCTTCATTGGCAATGAAGTGTCTCATCCTGTCATCGGTGAAGCGGGTACTTTAACGGTGGCACCTGAGGTACAAGTAAATGCTATCGTAGATGGTACTCATTTAAGCCAAGTTGTGGAGGCTATGAAATTAGCACATCCTTATGAAGAAGTGGCTTATGAAGTAGTGTCCTTGGTAGAGCCTACGGCTTCTACTCAGTATTTAGGTAGAGTTGGTCGCTTGCCAAATGCATTAAATTTAGATACCTTCCGTGAATGGGTACAAGAAGCTTTACCATTGGCAAATATTCGCTTTGCAGGTATTGCACCTAAGGAGATTCAATCTATTGCGTTATGCTCAGGAGCTGGTGCTGAATTGATTAAAGATGCTGCTCGTTTGCATGTGGATGCATATATTACAGGTGATGTGAAGTATCATGAGGCGCAAATGGCTAAGGAATTAGGCTTACTCGTAGTTGATGCGGGGCATTTTGGAACTGAGTCTATAGTGGCACATGGTTTACGTGACTATTTAATCTCTGCAGGGTTTACTGTTCCTGTGAAAGCTTTCACAGAACAAAATGATTTCTTCTTTGTGTAATGATGCATTTTCTTGCAACAAATTGTTAGCTATGATAAACTGAATTGAAGCAAGTATGAAAGACGGTTGCGAGTCCATAGGACTCGAGGAAAGTCCGAGCTCCATAGGGCAGGATGCCAGATAACGTCTGGCGAGGGTAACCTTAGGGAAAGTGCCATAGAAAAGGAAACCGCCACGTAAGTGGTAAGGGTGGAAAGGTGAGGTAAGAGCTCACCAGCAGTCTGGTAACAGGCTGGCTCGGTAAACCCCATCCGGAGCAAGACCGAATAGGGAAGGGTTAAGGGTGGTCCCGCCTACCTTCCGGGTTGTGTCGCTCGAGCGTGCAGGCGACTGTACGCCTAGAAAGATAATCGTCACCGCGCAAGTGGAACAGAACTCGGCTTATTGATTGCTTGCTTCTATATTTAACATATAATTGATAGTATATAAGATTGTAGATCTTTGTTAGGAGAACTTCATGGCAATTACAGCAATTACTAGTGTACAAGAATTTGATGAGAAAGTGCTTGGCGCTAAAGGTTTAGCTATTGTTGATTTTTGGGCTGGTTGGTGCGAACCTTGCACCGTTATGCGTCCAGAGATTGAAGACGTAGCAGAGCGTTTAAAAGGTCAAGTAGAATTCTTTAGTGTTAATGCAGAAGATAAAAATCTTCGTGGTATTTTGTTAAAAGAAGATGTTGATGGTATTCCATCCTTAGTATTCTTCCGAGATGGTAAAATGCTTGATTCCCTTGTGGGTTATAAAAAAGCAGATATGCTTGAGTCTCTAATAAAGGAAGTTATCTAATTAATTAATAACTAGGAATTCGTAGAAAATAAATAACATGAGGCTGTATATAAGAAAAGTTAATTTCTTATATACAGCTTTTTTGTTAAATTTTATAGTTTTCAAAAATGTTAAGTGATATAATAAAATAGTAAAAATATGATTGTCATCATGCTGGTTGAACTTCGTCAAACTGATAGAGTGAGCTCATAAAAATGATTTCTGTCATAAACGTTGTAGTTTATTAAGTAATATAATTATATTGCGCAAAGTTGTTGTAAGGAGGCTATATTCCGTGAAGAATCGTGTAAACAGTCTATGGACACTCTTCCAAGAGCGCCGTTTGAGTCGACGCACATTTATGAAATCCTGTGTAGCACTCACTGCTATTTTAGGTCTACCTCCAACGATGTTAGACACCGTTGTTAAGGCTGCCGAAACAACTGAATTACCTACGGTGATTTGGTTGCATGGTCATGAATGTACTGGTTGTAGTGAATCTTTTATCCGTTCATCCTCTCCCTTTACTTCTGATGTTATTTTGAACATGATTTCTCTTGAATATGATGATACTTTGGCGGCAGCGTCTGGTGCACCATTAGAGGAACATTTAGAAAAAATCATCAAAGAAAAAGCCGGTAAATATATCTTGGCTGTTGAAGGTGGCGTACCACTTGATGAAGATGGTGTTTATTGCACAGTAGGTGGACGTACATTTAAAGAATCCTTATTAGAAGCAGCTAAAGGAGCTGCAGCAATCATAGAATATGGTTCTTGTGCTTCTTGGGGCGGTATACAGGCGGCAAAACCAAATCCAACAAATACAGTTTCTGTATCTTCCGTTGTATCTGGTAAGCCTATTATCAAGGTTCCTGGCTGCCCTCCAATTCCAGAGGTTATGACTGGTGTAATCATGCACTATGCATTATTTGGTCAAATCCCACCTCTTGATGCGCAAGGTCGTCCAAAACAATTTTATGGCAATCGTATTCACGACACATGCTACCGTCGTGCCTTC
>CABQQJ010000233.1 GCA_902466275.1 uncultured Veillonella sp.
ATCCGTATTTTCTAAACCGATGTTAGCTGTATTTGGTTTGCGACCTGTAGCATATAAAACGGCATCAAATGTATAGTGTTGACCATTTGCAGTAATAACAGGTTTGTTGCCATCATTAGATACAGAGTTTAATGTTACATCGTTAAGAATAGTAATACCTTGCTCAGTCAAGTACTCGTTAGCTAATTCTTGTACGATCGGTTCCTCCCGTTTTAAGATGCCAGATTCAATATTAAATACTGTTACCTTTGTACCTAGTTTAGCGTATAAGCTGGCAAATTCAAGGCCGATAGGACCAGCACCGATAACGCCTAGTGTACTTGGTTGAGGGGATAATTGTTGGATTTCTGTGCTATTATAGAAGCCTGTTGCTGTGTGGATGCCATCAATGTTAGGCTTAATCGCTACAGCACCAGTGTTAATAATAATTGTTTCACCACATAAGATGATTTTATCTTCCCCAGCGGTAACGGCGATTTCTTTATTACTAATGAATTCACCATGTCCAGTATATACATCGACATGTTCATTGTTATCTAACATACCGAAGTTTTTATTGCGTAAACGAGATGTAACTACCTCGCGTTGGTTTAATACTTGATCGTAAGATAAGCCTTTTGATGCGGCTATAATCATCGTTTTAGTTGGGATACATGCAATATTAATACATGTGCCACCATACATGAGTGGGTTTTCTTCAATCATAGCTACGGCTTTGCCCATGGAGCCAAATTTAGCTGCTAATGTTTTACCGGCTTTGCCGAAACCTAGGACGATAAGGTCATATTGTTTGGTATTCATACAATACCTCCTATCTTTTATATTGAAAATATTAGATATTGATATTATAGCATATTATTATAAATATAAAAGTAGAAATTAGAATTAATTAGCATTGATTATGAATTAAATTTGTCTAGAATGATTATGTTAAGGTAGTCAATTAGTTTATTGGTTTTTTGTTAAAGGGGATGAGATAGCTTGTATATCTGTGATTATATCAATAAATTAAGTGTGTTAAGTATTTCTACTTGACACATTTCTTTATGTACGGTAGTATATGTAAAGTAATATGACTTGACAGTGATGGAGGTGGCGAAATGGAAGAACGAGTACTTATAAGTTTGCTCTTAGATTTCTATGGGCCATTATTGACGGACAAGCAACGCATGTCCTTACAACTTCACCACGAAGATGATATGTCCCTTGGCGAGATTGCTGAGGAATTAGGCGTATCACGACAGGCTGTACACGATAATTTACAGCGTGCTCGACACATTTTAAATGATTACGAATCAAAATTGCACTTGGTGGCACAATATGAACAACGGGAAGGCTTGCTTTCACAGTTGAAAGCAACATTGCCTAAAGAGGTGTTGTCCGAAACTAAGGTGCAACAAGTATTGGCGCAAATGGAGGGATATTATGGCATTTGATAGCTTGTCAGAAAAACTGCAAGAAGCCTTTCAATCCTTAAAAGGGAAGGGCAAAATTACAGAAGAAGATGTCAATCTTGCATTGCGTCAAGTACGTACGGCACTTTTAGAAGCGGACGTTAACTTTATGGTTGCGAAGGACTTTGTTAAGTCCATTAAGGAAAAGGCCCTCGGTGAAGAGGTGTTCGGTTCCTTGAATCCAGCTCAAACGGTTATTAAAATCGTAAATGATGAGTTAACGGCTCTCTTAGGTGGTACGCAAAGTCGTATCATGATTTCCAGTAAGCCTCCAACAATTATTATGCTTGTTGGTTTACAAGGTGCTGGTAAGACTACAACAGCTGGTAAATTGGCAGTATACCTTCGCAAACAAGGTAAGCATCCAATGCTCGTAGCTGCCGACGTATATCGTCCAGCTGCGATTACTCAATTGCAAGTTGTAGGTAAGCAAATCGATATTCCTGTATTTGCTGATGAAACACCTGGTGCTAATCCAGTAGATATTGCGCGTCGTGCCGTAGAGCAAAGCACGCATATGTTGAAAGATGTTGTTATCATCGATACAGCTGGTCGTTTGGCCATAGACGAAGTCCTCATGGACGAGTTATCCAATATTAAATCTGCTGTTCGACCTCATGAAATTCTACTCGTTGTAGACTCCATGATCGGTCAAGATGCAGTAACAACAGCACAAACGTTTAATGAAAAATTAGGCGTTGATGGTGTTATCCTTACTAAACTCGATGGTGATGCGCGCGGTGGTGCTGCATTATCTATCAAAGCTGTAACAGGCTTGCCAATCAAGTTCACTGGTGTGAGCGAAAAAATGGATGGTTTCGATGTATTCTATCCAGACCGCATGGCTTCTCGTATTCTCGACTTGGGCGACTTTAAAACATTGATTGAAAATGTTCAAGGCGCTATCGATGAAGAAGAAGCTCGTGAAATGGCTAAGAAAATGGCGAAAAACAATTTCACCTTGGATGACTTCTTGAAACAGATGAATCAGGTGAGAAAGTTAGGGCCATTACAAAATATTATTGGCATGTTGCCAGGTATGGGGCAAATTAAGGACCAATTAAAGGACCTTGATTTGAA
>CABQQJ010000234.1 GCA_902466275.1 uncultured Veillonella sp.
CAATTAGGTGTAACTGATACTTCTAACTCTGGCTTACATATTGAAACTTGTGAAGCATGGCGCCGTGAGGCTCAGGAGTTCTATGCTAGTCATGGTTTAACAGATAGTGATACGCTCATCGGTTTTAATATTGGTAGTGCTGTTCCTGAGAAGCGCTGGCCTGCTGAACGATTTGCCCATGTAGCCGATTATTTTGGTCGTTTAGGTTATAAGACGGTTTTCTTTGGCGGACCTATGGATCTTGAAATGGTGCAACCTGTAGTAGAACAAATGGAAACGAAACCGATTGTGGCTACTGGAAAATTCCAGTTAGGACCATTGGCGGCGGCTATGAGCCGCTGTAATTTATTGATTACAAATGACTCGGGTCCTATGCATGTAGGAATCAGCCAAAAGGTGCCAATTGTGGCACTCTACGGGCCATCAAACCCATTCTTTTATGGTCCGTACCAAGCTCATGCTATCGTTCTTGAAACGATGGATTCTTATGAGATTGGTAAAAGCATGAAGAAAATTATTAAAGAAGGAAATTATAAAGGATTATCTGTAATTTCTGAAGAACAGGTTATTAAAGCAGCGGAAACATTGCTTTTAGAATCGAAATAAACATATGAACTATATTGTATTTGATTTAGAATGGAATCAACCCTATAGCAATGACATTAGCTTTATGAAGCGCACAAAAATGCCGTTGACAGGGGAAATCATTCAAATCGGAGCGGTAAAACTGAATGACGAGATGGATATCGTAGATCATTTTACGATGTTCATCAAACCTCAATATCTGCCACGGATGCATAAACATGTGCGTGAGTTGACAGGGATAAGCACCCATGAGCTCAATCATGGTGTGCCATTCAAGACGGCTATGCAGTACTTTCAAAAATGGTGTGGTGATGAACACATGCTACTTTCATGGGGGTCAGACGATATTCTTATCCTACGAGAGAACCTTATGCTCCATAAGATGAAAGCATTATCTTATGATCAATGGGTAGATGCACAAATGATTTATGCCTATCAGCGATATGGTACAAATCAGCAGTATTCTGTGGCACATGCTATGGAGGATCTCAATATATCGACGGAGCATTTATCTGCTCACAATGCTTTGCATGATGCTGTCTTTACGGCTCACATATGTCAGACTCTAGATATTGCACAAGGGATTTTGCATTATGATCTAATTCGCAAGGAAAGTAACAATCCTTTCCTATATCCTCCTATTTTGACATTTTTTATGTATGAAAATTTCTCTGAGAAAAAACGTATCGTTCATGATAGAAGAGTACGTATGTCCTTCTGTCCGTACTGTCAAACTCGTTTAGAAATGACAAGACCTGAACGATTACAAGGGGATAAGCACCTAGCTATCGGAGTATGTCCTAAACATGGCGATTTTGCGGTGCAACTTAAAGTTGGAAAGTATACGATTAAGTCCGGCAGTAGTAAATTCTACGTTACTAAGGTATTAACTCATTGTACGGACGAAATTCGTTCTCTATATACTCAGAAGTCTGAAATCAATCGCGAAAAAGAGCGAAAATATTTAGAGTATCGTAAGGCGGAACATGAAAAAATCCACCAAAAATAGTTATGTAAATTCAAGTTCATTTTCTGATTTGTAGTATATATTTGAATATGAACTTTTAGAAAGGATAGATTATGGAACGTAAATATGCATGGCATAATTATGATGATGCCACAATGGAAAAGGTATATGCCTTAAGTGATACATATCGTCAATTTTTAGATAATGGTAAAACAGAACGTGAATGCGTTGTACAAGCTGTAGAATTTGCAGAAGCAAAGGGCTACGTAAATCTAAATGACATTATTAAAAGCAATACGTCAATCAAAGCTGGTGATAAGATTTATTACACACATATGGATAAATCTATTGCTTTATTTAATATTGGTACTGATGATATTGAATTGGGTATGAATATTTTAGGTGCTCATATTGATTCTCCACGCATCGATGTAAAGCAAAATCCACAATATGAGGATAGTAATTTAGTATTTTGGGATACTCATTACTATGGAGGTATTAAAAAATATCATTGGGTAGCTATGCCTCTTGCTATTCATGGCGTTGTGGTAAAAACAGATGGTACACGTATCAACATTAATATTGGTGATAAGGAAAACGATCCTGTATTCTGCATTACTGACTTGTTACCTCATTTGGGTCAAGAACAAATGCAAAAGAATGCAGCTAAGGTAATTGAAGGGGAAGCTCTTGATTTACTAATCGGTAGTCGTCCAGTTAAAGACGAAGAAAAAGAAGGGGTTACTAAGTTTATCAATACTCTTCTTGAAAAAGAATATGGTTTTGTTGAGCGAGACTTATTGTCTGCTGAATTAGAAATTGTACCAGCGGGTAAAGCTCGAGATATGGGCTTTGATCGTTCCATGGTAATGGCGTATGGTCAAGATGACCGCGTATGCGCGTATACATCCTTGGTGGCAATGCTTGAGGTTGATAATGTAAAGCGCACTACTTGTTGTTTACTCGT
>CABQQJ010000235.1 GCA_902466275.1 uncultured Veillonella sp.
CCGCAATTGCACCTACCTCCATTACTGTTTTTGTAATCACAGCACGAGATGTAGCACCACTGAGGCGTACAAAATCGATTACAAGAATAGCAAATACTACGGAAGCTAAGGCATCCATTGTATTGTAGCCATCTAAGAAGCCTTGTAACACAGCCGTTGGTGCATCACCATATGCCGGTTGTGGTACCGCATACCCACCAAGTGGAGTAATAAAGGATTTAACAATCAACAACAAAATTACAAGTAGTAAAGCTGGTGTCAAAATATTACCGATACGGTTAACAAGTTTTTGCGGACTAATAGATAACCACAAAGAAATACCAAAGAATAATGCCAAGAAAATTGGTTCCATATTCATATTCATGCTTAAACCTTCAGCAAAAGGTTTAATTGCGATTTCATAAGCTACAGTACCAGTACGTGGCGTCGCAAACATTGGACCAATACTCAAGTATAAAGAAATTGTGTACAACAAGCCATAAATCGGATGCACACGACTTGCAAGTTCTTCAACATCTTTACAGGAAGAGTAACCCATAGCTGCAACCCCTAAGAGTGGAAGTCCTACACCAGTTAATACGAAACCGAGCAATGCCCAACCGACATTATCACCAGCTTGTTGACCTAAGGCCGCTGGGAAGATCAAGTTCCCTGCCCCAAAGAATAGGGCAAATAACATCATGCCTATAGCCAGATAAGCACGGGTCGACAGATTATCGTTACCATTCATAAATGTAACCCCCTTTAGGTTATATAAAAATAATATTACTATTATAATCTAAAGGGGCTAGGGTATACAAGAAAAATATCCTCACTATTCTATATCCGTATAGAGTTATTCCCATAAGTAACAGACTTTAACTTTTACTTATAGAAATAAGTAGATAAATTCCTATTTTACAGTAATCATTACAGACTATTAATTGGTCATTCACTACAAAAGATTTCTTATATGAACTTGTACATCATAAAAGGTGCTCCCCCATCCCTGATCGGTAGGACGAGCTGCGGTAAGCGCATTGATTGCCACGTGAGGATCACTCGATTGAGATTGCCACCATACACCTAGTGTTACCAATGTCCCTCTCTGTACTTCATCATCGTAGTATGCTTTAATTTTTACACTGCCACGATCGTTATAGATTTCTACCTCAGCACCATCGTTTATGTTATACATTTTTGCATCTTCTGGATGGATGCGAAGTTTCATCAACTCAGGATCATTAAAGTCTAATTCGCAGAAGCTAGAGTCCAAAATTCGAATATCATTACCGATTATGAGCCAAAACGGTGCATTGTCACCATATGGAGGCATATACCGAATTAATGGTTCTACATCTTGCGGATTATATAATTCAATTTTTCCAGACGGTGTTTTGAAATCCATCTTATAATTTTCAGGTACCGTCATCTCCACAGGCTCACCGTTTAAAATCAACTCTTGGTCCCTCTTGGATATACGACTCGAAGTCCGCACAATTTGTTCAATAAGATCTTTTTCACTAAGGTCAAAAAAATCATCCTCCAACCCCATGCGTTTTGCTAACTCGGCGATAACTTGCCAATTGGAACGAGACTCCCCATCTGGATCAATCAATTTGTAACCCGTACCAATTGTGTAATGACCATAAGAATTATAAATATCATCATGCTCTACAGATGTTGTGGCAGGCAAAATAATATCAGCATACTTACAAGTATCCGTAAAGAAACGCTCATGTACCACAGTGAATAAGTCATCGCGCATCAACCCTCTACGTACAACATTCTGGTCAGGCGCTGTGATAGCAGGATTTGAAGAGAAGATATATAAACTATGAACTTTAGTTCCTTCAGGGTTTGTAAGCATTTCACCAAGTTTAATCATCGGCATCAATCGTGTAGCTGGCGCATGGACATGAGCCTGTTGCATCACATCTTTACCGACGAATTTACTACCACTAGCACTTGATAACAAACCGCCACCAAGGTGCTGCCACGCTCCCACAACAGCTGGCAAAGCATTAATAGCACGACAAGTCATAGCTCCATTGCCGTAGCGAGACAACCCGCTACCAAGGCGAATAAATGGAGCCTTAGCTTTAGCATAAGCGTGAGCAAACTCAGTCATACGCTCTACGGAAATGCCACAAAGTTCAGATGCTTTTTCCGGTGTAAAATCAAGCAACACATCGTTTACAAGCTCATCATAACCTTGAACATGTTTCTTAATAAAATCTATATCCGCTAATCCATCTCGATGAATAATATGAAGCATGCCTAACGCTAAGGCACAATCACTGCCAGGTTTTACGTAAATATGTTCATGAGCTTGGCTAAAAGTATAAGTTTTATGAGTGTCGATAATCCAAACGCGAGCCCCCTTCTTTTTCGCAATGTTCACATCGTGTAAAATATGAACATCTGTAGCTGTCGCATTTATCCCCCACAAGACGATACAGTCGCTATGTTGCGCCTCTTGTGGTTTAATACCTAATGTTTCACCATAAACGGACCGGAACCCCGCTTGTTT
>CABQQJ010000236.1 GCA_902466275.1 uncultured Veillonella sp.
GATACTCTGAAGAATTATTGTTCTTTCGATTAGGTGATTTTTATGAATTATTTAATGAGGATGCTTTAGTCGCATCACGTGAACTTAATATTACCTTAACAGGTCGTCCTACAGGAGATGAGGAACGCACACCGATGTGTGGCGTTCCTTTTCATGCGGCTGAAAGCTACATAGAAACGCTTGTAAAAAAAGGATATAAAGTTGCTATCTGTGAACAACTAGAAGATCCTAAAGCAGTTAAAGGCATTGTTAAGCGCGATGTCATTAAAGTTGTTACTCCTGGTACAGTGATGACAGAAAATGGTAACGATGCACGGTCAAATAACTTTTTATCATTATTTTATATGGTAAAAGACGCATGGATACTCGTATTTTCTGATGTATCTACAGGGGAAGTTATTTGGCACCGCATTACTGATTGTGAAAAACGCAGTGATATGTACGATGCACTCAGCATGTATAGACCAAGTGAAATCATATTGCCTGAAGGAACGATATTACCGCAAGATATTCGAGATTTTATTGAAAATCAATTTAGTAATGTCGTATTTTCTCCTTTTTCTACATACTATACACAACGTGAAGTAGCTGAAAAAGCTGTAACTCATTTCGGTGATTTAGGCCTTATGGAAGAGGATGTATGGGAAGCATTAGGTTATATGCTTTTATATTTAGAGGATATCATTAAATCTGAAATTTCTCATATCAACTATGTACATCAATTAAGTGTAGGTAATCGCCTTATTCTTGATACATCTTCTTTGCGGCACCTTGAAATTACTCATAATTTACGCGATGGTGGACAAAAAGGTACTTTACTGGATGTACTAGATCGTACGTTGACACCAATGGGGGCACGCCTTTTAAAACAATGGCTTGAAAGTCCATTAACTGATATAAATCAAATACAACGTCGTCAAGCAGCCGTTTCAGAACTTATTACACGCGGTGCTGAACGTTCTCATATTCGTAACTTTTTAGATTGTATTTACGATTTTGAACGCATCGTTGGTCGTGTTGAAACCGGATCTGTGTCTCCCAGAGATTTAACGGCTCTTCGTGAGTCATTAGCAGTTCTACCTGATATTAAGAATGTATTAGGTACATGTTCAAGTCTAGCTTTAACATCTATTAATGAGCGCATGCAAGATCATAAAGATATTTATGACTTATTATGTCGTGCTATTGCAGAGCAACCAGCGTTGACATTAAAAGACGGTCGTGTTATTAAAGATGGATTTAATGCTGATTTAGATGAGCTACGTTCTTTAGCGACTAATAGCGAGCAATGGCTTGCTAAGATGGAAGCGGATATTAAAGAAGCTACAGGGCTTTCAAAAATTAAGACTGGTTATAATAAAGTGTTTGGTTACTATTTCGAGGTATCCCATAGTAAATCAGAACAAGTACCAGACTATTTCATACGAAAACAAACCCTGGCCAATGCTGAACGCTATATTACGCCTGAGTTAAAAGAGTTTGAAATTAAAATTCTCAGCGCAAAAGATAAAATCATCGCTTTAGAGCACGAACTATATCAACAATTGCGTAATGATATTAAACTCGTTATCAAAGATGTGCAAGAAACGGCTCGTGCTCTTGCAGACCTTGATGTATTATGCTCATTAGCATTAGTTGGATACGAAGAAAACTATATTTGTCCAACTATTGTGATGAATGGTCAAATCAATATTCGTGATGGTCGTCATCCAGTTATTGAAAAGTTTTTAAAACGAGAGGTATTTGTACCAAATGATATCGTTCTAAATCATGATGATGAGGAATTCTTGCTCATTACCGGCCCTAATATGGCCGGTAAATCAACGTATATGCGTCAAGCGGCAATTTTAATGATTATGGCTCAAATAGGCTCCTTTATTCCTGCCCGTGAAGCATCTATTTCTCCCGTAGATCGTATCTTTACACGTGTAGGTGCTAGCGATGATATTTCTACTGGTCAAAGTACGTTCATGGTAGAAATGAAAGAGGTAGCCTATATTTTAGAGAATGCTACACATAACAGCTTAATCATCTTAGATGAAATTGGTCGCGGTACGAGTACTTTTGATGGTTTAAGTATCGCCCAAGCTGTAGTTGAGCATATTTGTAAGCATATTCACGGCAAGACATTATTTGCTACCCATTACCATGAGTTAATTAGTTTAGAAGAAAGCTATAGTAAATTAAAGAATTACACTGTAGCTGTAAAAGAAAAAGGTAAGGATGTTGCATTCTTGCGCCGCATCATCAGAGGTGGCGCAGATCGAAGCTATGGTATTCATGTTGCTAGATTGGCAGGCTTACCGAACTCTGTATTAAAACGGGCAGAAGTAATTTTGGAATCTTTGGAAGACCAAAGTCATGATACTAGTGATTTAAATAATCGTGTTATGGGAGCTCAACCTAATAATGTAGTGAAGCCAGTTACTAAACAAGTGAGTGATTCTCCACTAGGTAACTTATTTACTCATTCAGTAGTCGATAGTCTGCTAGAAG
>CABQQJ010000237.1 GCA_902466275.1 uncultured Veillonella sp.
GTGATCATGGTCGTGATCGTGATGGTGACCGCCGCAATGGCAATGGTCATGGTCATGGTGATGATGGTCATGATCATGATGGTGATGATGTTCGCCATGGCTGTGGTCATGGGTGTTTTTGTTTTCCACATCTTTATTCATAATAAACCTCCTAGGGGCCTACATAGGCCAGCTGACAATAACAAGAAAACATATTCTACTTTTACTTTATTTTTTAAATCCACCATACTTGTGGGTTTTAAATCCTATCTCCTAAATATGTTTTAACCTACTTTAAGTATATTTTTTGACAGGACATTTGTCAATTATTTTTTGAGAATTTTTTGACTCATTCATGCTGAAAAACATTGTAATTACTATATTTATCAAATTCGATATTTTCAGTTTTCTTTCACAAATCAAAAGAGATTAATTCCTGTAAACTTAGGGAATTAACCTCTTTTATCTATAGAATACTATATTTATATATTGTTTTATATGAATTATTATTTGCAAACAGTACTTAATACTCTAACATTCCATCTGTATAATTTATAAGAATTGTTGCATAACTTGAGACACTTCAGGCAAACGGAATCGCTTTGCTCTATCTGATCTCGCTACAAGAACTAATTGACGGAAACATAATTTTGATGCTAAAGGATAGAATTTAACTTTATCATCATCACCTTTACTATTGAGTGTACTCGGCAAGAAAGTAATACCATAATCATCTTCTACTAAAGAACGGCAGGTATCTAAGTTTTCAGAACCAATAACAGCTTTTGGCACAAAGGATTCAGCCTGACATAGACGATTTACCAAAGTTCGTAACTTAAGGCCTTCTCTTATGAGAATAAAAGGGAACGACCCAAATGGTGCTATCTCATGTATTCCATCCGGTGTCATGAGCGAGTCAGCAATAGCTATAGCTTTTTTATTCTCTACACTAACAGCTAATAAAATTTGCTCATCTAACACAGGATAACTTTCAAGAGCTTGAGAGTAAATTGGTGTTGGAAATAAACCTACATCAACCAATCCATCACAAATTTGTTGCTCCAAAAAATGGGACTCCCCTTCTACTACATGAAATTCCCAGGATGGCTCAATCTGTTGAAAGCTCTTCAATGTTTTACCTAACATATGGTGACCATAGAATTGAGATAATCCAATACGCACATGATAAGCCGCGTCAGACCCTTGATTAATGATAGACTGCGTTAAAGCCTCTACCTTTCCTACTAAAGGCATACCCTCTTTAGCAATTTGTAAAGCTGCAGCGGTTGGTACAACCTTTGTCCGATCTCGAGCAAATAAAGGTACCCCTAACTCAGCCTCAATGCGACGAATACTTTGACTCAATGCAGGTTGAGAGATATATAGTTTTTTAGACGCCTTTGAAAATGATGCCATCTCAACGATGGTACTTATATATTTAATATCCTTTATATCCATAAAAACACCTTATAACAAAACATTATTGATTTATCATAAGTATATATTACCACAAAAGAAAGAACCCTCCACAAGGAGGGCTCTTTCTTTAAAGTTTTAAATAATCTTAAGACAGAAATTAAACTGACTCAATATATTACATTAGAGTTTTTAATACATCCAATACTTCTTGTGGCAATTCGTTTTTATGACCAATAAGTTTTTCTACATAGTCATAGCGGAACTCGAAAGCTTTGTGTAATTGGTGATGATATTCACGCACTTGGAATGGTGGTTCAAAACTAGGAACCTCAACATAAGAGAGGTTTTCATATTTATAGAACGGTTTGAAGTCCAATGTACCTTCTACCAAACGTTCCAATAAATCAAGAGTTACCTCTTTAGGAATTTTATTTTCCAAGAAGAAGCCTGTGTTCATGATGTAACATTGTACGCCACATTCAGAGAATAATTTTTTGTAGCTTTCATAGTCACGAACCAATGGATATGTACGGAATGGATTTGCATATGGTTCGATAACAAGCGCATTTGGATCGACGTGAGCATCAAGTTTTTCTGCTGTAGAACGACGAGTCGCAAGGGTTGCCCCCATTGTAGAAGCCAATACAGGATCGGAAATCTTAAGGATTGGTGGCAATGTTTTATCTTTCATAAGCCATACAATGGCATTAACTGGTTGATCTACGTAGTTTACACGATTATCTGTCCAGAATTGAGATTTAATAGCGCGACCATTATTATTACGCACATCTTCTGCCAACACAACCTTACGGCCATCCTCATCCATAGTTACGCCAACATTTTGTAGAGTCAACAAGAATTCATTAGCAGGATGTTCCACAGGATAGTCTTGCATTTTGTCGAAATATGTAGGTTCAAGAGCAATAGAACTCAAGTCATTAGTATTGATGATATACGCATCGTCATGCAAGATAGAAATATCATAACGACCATCATGCTTTTCATGAGTCAATGTAGACTTACCTGAACCAGACAAACCGAATACGCCGATTGTGTAGCTTTTACCATTATCAAGATTGTAACGTTTCATACCGCCG
>CABQQJ010000238.1 GCA_902466275.1 uncultured Veillonella sp.
AATGAAAGGATTGACATAGAACACATAGCCTCCATGTTTGAGGTTTACACCAAAAGCGTTGGTCATATCTAAGCGTACCTGATGAGTCATCTGTAGATAAAAATAGCCAAAGAACTGATCCTCGTCGAGCAATAGACTATTTACATCATGCAAAATATTCCATAATCGTTGCTCAAAGGCAGGTGTCATAACTGCTTGCTGCATAACGGCAAGATTTGTGCCTTCTACTTCCATATCTTCAAGAGCGCGACCAATAGTGCCAATATGACTGTCAGACATATTATGGTTCATCAAGTCCGCTGCTATACGTTCAGGTGCCATACTATGGTGTTGCTCTTCATAGCTATCTACATAGGCCTCATAGGTTGCATATATTTGCGTATATAAAGCCTCTGCTTCACGATGAATCCGCTCTCGTTTCGCATGCCAACGATCGAGTGCCTCAATGGCATCCGCATCATAAGAGCCAGTTTTTTCCCAACCATCAATATGCATCAGTAAGTCAGACGCATCGCGAATATCGTCCTTATCTAAATTTCGTTGCATCATTCCACCTCCTTTTCCATAAACATCAGATTTTATTTGGAACTATTTTTGTGCTTCAAAGAAGGTATCGACGAACAAGTCATCTTCAATGGCATAGGCGTATACGCGCTCATAAGTGTTGCGCAGGTCTTTCATAACTGCTACACGCAAATCTCCTGGGTATAATGTGAGGAATTCCACAAAGTGATGAATTTCCTCTGCATTACTATTACGATTTAAACGATGCAACATATTTTTTGCCGCTACATATAGACGAGTTGGGCTTTCACCTTTAACCTGCTCAGCCATAGACATAATAGCACCTGGTTTTTGAACTGCTGTTAATACATCATCAAAGGTAATGAGCGGTTCTTGATCGGACTCGATAAAGCTTACGAAAGCCTCCGCAATGAGTTTACCTACGTTACCGCGGATAACATTCATAAATACGTCGCGACTATAGCTTGTGCCCTCTTGATTCTTATAAATTCTATATAGACCGGACACGCGTTCAAAGGAACGAGGTGTGGCATCGATATCGTCTTCGTGACGTTGATTTAAATATTCTGGATAGGAAGAAATAAATTCAATAACCTTTTCTTCAATACCAGCACCAATAGCCCAGTCAATCCATTGCATATAATCAGCATTCATATAAAGCCATACAAAACGGTTTTGTTGTGCCGGATCCATATCGATGGTTTGGTAATCAAAGGAATCCTCAGGGTTCATAGCGGCGATAATACGCACTTGGTCGCTTAAAGAAAAGCCATTAATTTCACGGTTTAGAATAAGGTTCATCAATTCTTGTTGAACTGCATGTTCTGCGCGGTTAATTTCGTCGATAAACAGTAATACTTGGCGCCCTTTATCTACGGCTTGTGCCACATGTTCCAATGTATGATGCACAGCGTATACTGTAGTTTTCACATCCCGTGTATTGCCATGACCATCCGTATGAGTCACCGTTTCTACTGTAGGCAAGCCACCAATTTCACCTTCTTTTAAGAGGTTACCATCGATTGTTACCAATTCCCAGTCGTGCTCAGCGGCTACACGCGCTGCAAGAGATGTTTTACCAATCCCCGTTTCACCCACGAGCAAAGGTACTTGATTCGCAGCAAGCACTAACTCAACGCTTGCCATTGTATCTATAAAGTTCATTGTATCTCCGTTCTAATATTTCAAATATTCGCCTACTGCGATTTTCTTAACAGTTCTAGTACCATACATATCAATAAGTGACAATATATCAATAGGCCATTTTGATTGACGTCCACCGATAGCTTTATTGTTGATCAATTCACGAATATAGTCCGCATCAATGTTATCACTAGAAACAGCCTCTACGATGATAGCCTTAATTTCATCCACCGTAACACCTAATGTATTAGGGATATAGCCTAAGATAGCTGCACTAACTTTAAATAGGTGTAATGCCAATTCTTTAGTGAGGGTTGTAATCTGCCGCATTGCCTGTGGATCTTGCTTTACTGCTGCTTCTAGTACAGCTACGCTAGGTTCATCAATGTAGCGCAAGGCTAAGTAACTCTCTTGCACGGCTTGTAACTGCACCGCCTCACTTGGAGTATTGATATATTGTAGGGCATCATAATTCGCCTTCACCGCGTCTAATTGCAATTCTTCAGATGGGTTTGCAATATAGCGAATAGCCCAGCCTGATTGAGCTAACGCGCTTTGAATTAATGTATCAGACGGATTGTCGATATATTCTAAAACCGCCCAATCTTTTTCCACTAAGGCTTTTAACAATTCTTCTGTAGGATTTTCAACGAATTGTATAGCTCGTGGTGCTTGTGAAAGCGCCGTTTCAATAACCTTTCTAGTAGGTTCTTTAATATATTGTAACAGCATGCCGTTTTGTCCCACACATGTAAGTTGCATAGCTTCTGTAGGATTTGGAATATTTCGAATCCCATGTGGGTTATTCATCAGC
>CABQQJ010000239.1 GCA_902466275.1 uncultured Veillonella sp.
CGAAATGCTTGATTTGTTAAAACCTCATTATCGCAAAACTGCAGCATATGGTCACTTTGGTAGAACTGATGTAGATTTACCTTGGGAACGTACTGACAAAGCAGCAATTTTAAAAGCTGAAGCTGGCTTATAATACAAAAGGTCTTAGTAGAATTTCTACTGAGACCTTTTATAATAAACGAAAGGAAAAAATGTATGCGCGTAGCACAAGTTATAATTAACAGACCGGCCAAACAACTTCATAAACCTTTGAGCTATTTAATGCCTGAAAAGTTTGGTAATGTCTTACCTGGTACGCGCGTACTCATTCCTTTAGGACATAGTCGTGAAGAAGGCATTCTTATTGGTTACGACGAGTTAGTTGAGCCACCAGAGTTCACTTTACGAAATATTGTGCAAGTATTAGATAGTGAACCTTGGTTTACACCGGAAATGATGGATACGGCCCGCCGTTTAAATGAGTATTATTTATTCTCTTATGGTGATGCATTGCGATTGTTTACAGTGAATAAGACATTAAAATCTTACGAGGCACCAAAGGAAGAATGGTTAGTAGTCATGCCAGAATTTTCGGTGGCACAATTTAGTGAACGGAAAAAGAAGCAACGAGAATTAGCAAAATACTTACTTGAAGTGGGCGGAGCATCTAAGGCATTACTGCTAGCTAAAGGCTATTCTCGTATGGTCATTAAACAAGTGAGTGAAGCTAAAGGTATTGTCGTTGAAGCTCGTTTTAAAGCCACAAAAACAACATTTGATGAGCTTTTAACAGAAGAAGTTAATATTCCTCTTACTGAAGCTCAACAAGCTGTATATGGACCAATACAGGATGCAATGAATAGCCATGAACATAAAACCTTTTTACTTCATGGTGTCACTGGTAGTGGTAAAACTCAATTATATTTACGAGCTACAGCAAAATGTATTAGTCAAGATAAGACTGCTATTATCTTGGTGCCTGAAATTATATTGACCGATCAAATTGTGCGACGCTTTGTGGAAACCTTTGGCGATGAAGTTGTCGTATTCCATAGTAAATTGACGGTACAACAACGGAACAATAATTGGGAGCGTTTGCGCCGTAAGGATAGTCACATTATTATTGGCGCTCGTTCTGCCGTATTTGCGCCAGCTGAGGATATCGGCCTTATTGTGGTCGATGAAGAACATGATACATCTTATAAACAAGAGGATATGGTTCGATATCATGCACGTAACGTGGCATTGTGGCGTGCTGAGGCACATGGTTGTCCCGTTATTTTAGGTTCTGCTACACCATCTGTTACTTCGTACTATAAAGCTAAGCAAGGGGAGTATCATTTACTAGAATTGCCAAATCGCATTTTTGAGCAACCTATGCCGAAGGTTACTATAGTAGATATGAAGGAAGAAATTCTTCATGGAAATTACTCCGTTTTTTCTGATGCCATGAGTCGCTTAATTCAACATACATTAGATGAGCATAATCAAATGATTATTCTGTTAAATAGACGCGGTTATAGTACTTTTGTTATGTGCCGGGATTGTGGGGAAACTATTATGTGTCCTCATTGTGATGTAGCTATGGTTTATCACCAAGCTGGTGAAGAATTGCGTTGTCATTATTGTGAACATCATGAACCAATTCCAACTGTTTGTCCCAAATGTAATAGTAAGAGGATTAAGTTTTTTGGTTCAGGCACACAAAAGGTAGAGGAAGAGTTACGTCGTCACTTTAAATCGGCCCGCATTGCTCGTCTTGATCAAGATGTGACAAAAAATAAGCAATTAGCAGAAGATATTTTACATGACTTTGGGGCTCATAAATATGATATTTTGTTGGGAACACAAATGGTATCTAAAGGACATGACTTTAAAGATGTAACAGCTGTTGGTATTTTAACAGCCGATTCAGTTTTGAATATTCCTGTTTATACAGCTTCAGAACGAACTTTTGATTTACTTACTCAAACGTCTGGACGTGCCGGTAGGGGTGAAAAACCGGGTAGCGTTGTAATACAAACATATAATCCTTTAAATTATGCTATAATAAAGAGTAAGGCTCATGATTATGTAGGCTTTTACAATGAAGAAATTCAAAATCGTAAAGCCTTAGGATATCCTCCATTTAGAGAGATGATACATATGGTAGTGCGTCATCAGAATATGGACACCTTGGAGACCATTGCTAATCGTATTGTAAACGATTTAGAGGCTCATAAAGGTGATACCGATATCCTCATTAATGGACCTTATGAAGCGAGTATTAAAAAAGTACGGGACATGTATCGATTAGCGATTATGATTCGCGGTACCGATTTATCTAATTTAAAAGAATATATATATAATTCATGGATCTTTACACAAGAAGGACTTTTGATTGATGTAGATCCAGTTTAGTATAGGAGTATAAATGGCAGTATTAGATGTTGTGAAAGCAGGTCATCCCGTTTTAAAACAAATTGCGGAACCTGTGGAACATGTTAATAAAA
>CABQQJ010000240.1 GCA_902466275.1 uncultured Veillonella sp.
CTACTATGTTCAGCTTTTTCAATAGCCAAAGCAATCTTGTTTTTGTCGAATGGTACCTTCGTGCCATCACGCTTAATGACCTGCAACATATTGGCAACCTCCCCATCTTGTTACTGCCAAAATATATGTTAAGAAGTATAAAAAGTATGTCTAATCACACTTTTTATAAATTTAAATGTAAAAATGTAAAGAATTATTAGAAAACCCCTCTATTTTTACTGCCTTCTCAGTATACTATATATGGTGGTTGTTTTCAACCCTAAATACAATATAAAGTAAAAATAGGTCCCTCTATCTATGTCAATATGACATGGATAAAAGAACCTATATAAATTATAATGCAAAGCCAAATAGACGAGTTAAGAAATTACCCTTTTTCCCCACCCAACTAGATGGGACAGAAGGATAAAATGTGCGATTAGCTAAGAGGTCGCGTTCATTAAGATGGATATTTGGCAACAAATCTTTTTTATACGTATTGTCTAATTCAGAAATTGCTTCCACATAACCTTGGTACGCCTCAACATCATAGCCATCGCTGTAACCAGTACCAAAGAAATGAATTAAACCATTTCGATATAATTCAATGGCCCTATCATAGTTAGCGTTACCATGATCAAAAGATGCCATATTACATTGAATCAAAATACCTCTATCAACCCATGCTAGTAATTGTTCAGGTTTAGTAAATAATTGTCCATAAGTTTCTACTTCACTAATAATAGGTACAAGCCCCATATCTAGTAGACTTAATAACCACGCATTAATATGATGCACTTTGCTATTTTGTGGAAGAGCAACTAATATAAAATGGCTATCTCCCAACGTATATTGATTGCGATGAAAGACTATATATTCAACCATTTCATCACAGAGCAGAACACGAGCACCACTATGAATAGTTATATCTACCTGTTGTTCTCCTACAGCAAGTTTCACATCATTTACTAAAGACTCCATAGTATTCCATGTCTTCTTATCCATAGATACTGTCACATCAGGAGTACTAAAAATATCTGTAATGCCTTGATTACACAAGGACTTAATCATTTTTACTGATTCTGCCATTGTTTGTGGCCCTTGAGGACCTAACACAGCTGGCAAAATGCAACCATGTAAATCAACCACGCGATTCATAATCTTTCCCTTCTACTTTCGATTTTCTTTTCAAAACCGACCTCTTTTATAAAGTTCATGTTCTTCTCATTTAAGTTTATAATTCATTTTATATTCACGATTATAACAAGGGACCAGTCGCTTGTATAGTGGTTTTTCTATAAAAATAAATAAATTATTATATGTTCATTTAATACATTTTTTATATATTCATTTATTCTTCATAAAATATGACCCATAATCTCTACAATTATGAGTCATATTTTACACATTATTATATTAATAATTATTTAATTTTTAAATGTACTTTTATCTTTTATCATGACTAATATAATAAGTTAATTTCACTACCGATATACCGATGATTATACCAACTGTATCAATCAGTACATCAGACAGTTGAGAGCTGCGTCCTAGAGAAAATAATTGTATAAATTCATCTAGACTAGCTATTACTATACCCACTCCTATTGTTTTTACTACTGTGCCATATTCAATATAGCGGCGTAGAACTACATATAAAACACCACCAAGGATTGTGAACTCTGTAAGGTGGGCTAATTTTCGAATAATCCTATTTAAGGCCCATATATTTCCGTAAAAGCCTAATTTATTAGCTATAGGGGCAATCCACTTTGCAAAAATAAGACTAAACCCATCAGAGGTTCCTCCATTTTGCAAGGAATTATCCCATATAAAAAACACAATTAGACATAACACAATATATAGTATCCAACGTTTCATACTACTCTCCTAAACGCCACAATACATATAGCTGTATTAATCTCTATCAAAAATATCTCTTGTATAAACTTTATCTTTTACACCTTCTAAGCTACTATCCCAGCGATTAGCTACAATGACATCACTAACACGCTTAAAATCTTCAAAATTACGTATAACTGGCGAATTAAAGAAATCTTCTGCATCTAGTGTAGGTTCATATACTACCACAGCAATCCCTTTCGCCTTAATACGCTTCATAACACCTTGAATGGCTGATGCTCTAAAATTATCAGAGTTCATCTTCATGGTCAAGCGATAGATACCAACAATTTTCGGATTTTTAGCAATAATAGTATCTGCCACATGATCTTTACGTGTTCTATTCGCATCGACAATGGCAGAAATTAAGTTTTGTGGTACATCATTATAGTTAGCTAATAATTGCTTTGTATCTTTTGGCAAGCAATAACCACCATAACCAAAGGAAGGATTATTATAAAAATCTCCAATACGAGGATCTAAACAAACCCCCTTGATGATTTGACTTGTGCTAAGGCCACGTACTTCAGCATAGGAGTCTAACTCATTGAAATACGCTACACGTAATGCTAAATACGTATTAGCA
>CABQQJ010000241.1 GCA_902466275.1 uncultured Veillonella sp.
AATATTTTGCTTTTGAGCCAGAAGCCAAGTGGCATTCTTTTAACGGCTATGGTGAAGGACAGTATTTCATTGATCCATGTAAATTTCAACTGATTACACCGGGAATCAATGTAGAAACTGGAGAATATGAAGAGTTTGGCATCCCTGCGAATATTCTTGCTAATTATTTACGAGAAAATCGAATTATTCCTGAAAAATGTGATTTAAATACAATCTTATTCCTCATGACACCAGCAGAATCTAAGCATAAGATGGATGCGCTGGTGGCGGAACTCGTTCGGTTTGAAGAACTCATAGATCGGGATGTACCGATGGAAGAGGTGTTGCCATCGATTTACTATAGTCATATAGACAAATATAAAGGCTACCACATTCGTCAGCTATGCCAAGAAATGCATGACTTTTATAAGTCTAGAAATGTAAGCCTTCTGCAACAGCGATTATTCTTGGGTGAATACTTCCCTGATTATGTAATGAATCCACAAGAAGCTAACTTTGAGTTCCAACGAAATAAAGGCGAATTAGTACCGCTAATCGAAGCAGAAGGACGTATTGCTCTTGAAGGGGCTCTTCCGTACCCACCAGGTGTATTGTGTGTGCAACCAGGAGAACGTTGGTCGAAGACCGCTTGCGACTATTTCTTGGCTTTAGAGGAAGGTATTAATCTGTTGCCGGGGTTTGCGCCAGAAATACAAGGCGTATACATTACTGAACAAGCTAATGGCTATAAACAAGCCTATGGCTATGTATTAAAAAAAGAATATGAAATGTAAATTTATACGATTTGATACAAGGACTGTAGGAATTTACTAAAATTTCTTATACATTGATTAAACTGACAACGGGCCGTCGTCGTGAAATTCATCCTATTATGTACATCATGACTGTGGCGTTCATCATTCACTTTGCTATTTAAATAGCATATACTATGAATCATATAGCATAGTCTTTAAACGAAAATCTAGCGTAGTATATGGGCGCAGTACTTTAGGGCTCTAATCACGCGAGGAGGTTATATGAATTCAACGATTATTTTAAAAGGAAATATATTATATACACCGAATCCATCAGCACTTGTATCTATTCAACAGGGTTATGTTATTGCTGTAGATGGGGTGGTTGTTCATTGTGGTGAAAGTATTCCTACAGTTTATACAGAGTATGATGTTGTTGATTACGGTGATAATCTCATTATTCCTGGTTTTGTGGATACCCATGCGCATGCACCACAATATTGTAATCGTGGACTTGGTATGGATAAGGAACTGTTACCATGGCTTGAAACTTATACATTTCCTGAAGAGGCAAAGTTTAGTGATCCAGATTATGCTTGCCTGGTATATGGTGCCTTTGTTCACGATTTATGGCGCAATGGTACGACGAGAAGTATTTTGTTTGGCACAATCCATAAAGACAGCACATTGGTGTTGATGGAGCTTTTACAAAAAGCAGGATTGTCAGCTTATGTGGGTAAGGTAA
This sequence comes from uncultured Veillonella sp., assembly GCA_902466275.1. Lineage (GTDB taxonomy): Bacteria > Bacillota > Negativicutes > Veillonellales > Veillonellaceae > Veillonella. The sequence goes on from CABQQJ010000241.1 coordinate 1,480, forward strand.
ACATGGACCGTAATAGTCCGGAATTTTTGATTGAAGAAACGAATCAATCATTAGCTGATACTAAAGTATGGTTAGATACATCAGCTCAATTTGGACCTTTAGTTAAACCTATTATTACACCGCGCTTTGTACCATCTTGTACGAGTGAACTCATGACAGGACTTGCTAAATTAGCGAAAGAATACGATGTTCCTGTTCAATCTCATTTGTCGGAAAATCACGGCGAAATTGATTGGGTCGCATCATTACATCCTGAGTCGTCAAACTATACAGATGTGTACTATGAACATCATTTGATGGGTACCGTGCCAACTGTAATGGCCCATTGCATTCATTTGAGTGACGTAGAAATGGATCGCATGGCTGAAACGCAGACCATGGTATCTCATTGTCCATATTCGAATGTAAATCTTTCTAGCGGAATTGCACCGATTCGTAAGCTGATTGAGCGGAATATACCAATTGGTTTAGGCTCCGATATTTCTGGTGGACATATTGTATCGATGGCAAAGGTCCTTACTGAAGCTATTGGTCTATCGAAAATGAAATGGGCTGAAGTAGACCCAAACTATGCACCTCTTACCTTGAGTGAAGCCTTCTATATGGCTACCAAGGGTGGTGGACAATTTTTTGGCCACGTTGGAAGCTTTGAAAAAGGCTATGAGTTAGATGCCCTTATTATCGATGATACGTCCTTATTTGACCCAAATGAACGTTCTTTGGAAGAGCGTTTAGAGCGCTGGCTATATGTAGGGGATGATCGTCATATTATTGAACGCTATGTAGCTGGTCGCGTAGTTCCGAGTCCAAAAGGGTAAAGTTTATATCTTACAGAAAAAAATACTGATATATTTAAAGCAGCTAGTTTGTATACCCTTCAAACTAGCTGCTTTTCGGTGCTTCTTTTAGAACCTGACCGAGGTGTTAGATAAACTTTGGATTATGATTTATAGTAGGTTTTATAGCTTTTCT
>CABQQJ010000242.1 GCA_902466275.1 uncultured Veillonella sp.
CAATGTTATATATATGTTACAATGTATTAATAGAATAAAAGGGGGATATATGTTAAAACAAGTCATTGTGGTAGAAGGAAAATCTGATATACAACGTATCGCTCAAGCTGTAGACGCTGATTGCATTGCTACAGAAGGATTTACCCTCAGAAGAGGTGTTATCGATATGATTCGTGTTGCCTATGAGAAACGTGGCATTATTATATTAACTGATCCTGATACAGCAGGGGAGCGAATCCGACGCGTTTTAACTAAAAAATTTCCTAATGCACAACATGCTTTTGTGCCTCGTGACGAAGCGTTTGCAAATGATGATATTGGCATAGAACAAGCATCTCCAGAGTCAATTAGAAAGGCTCTATCTACATTACACGTAGAATCTCTAGAATCATCTAACGAATTTACTATGGTGGACTTAGTGCGTCACGGATTGTCTGGTATGCCTGATAGTGCAGCTCGTCGAGCGGTTATTGGTGCTAAATTAGGTATTGGATACGGTAATGGTAAACAATTTTTGTACCGTTTAAATCATTATGGTATAACTCGAGATGCTTATGAAGAGGCAGTAAATTGTTAAAATAGGAGTTAAGATGTTAGAATCAGTAATTGCAAGCCCAGAGGTTGTGCATTATATATGTAAGCGCTTTGATATTAAAATGAGCAAAAAGCTAGGGCAAAATTTTCTTATTAAGCGAGGCATAGTTGATGAAATTGTACATGCTGCGGAATTAACCGTGGGAGAACCTGTTCTAGAGGTCGGCCCTGGTATTGGTACGTTGACACAAGGTTTAGCTCAAAGTGGGGCAGATGTAACGGCTATCGAGCTAGATCGTCGCTTATTGGAGGTACTAGATACGACATTGGCATCTTATGACAATGTACGTATCATTCATGGTGATGTGTTAAAGCTTGATGTGCCAACGATTATGAATCATAAACCATTTAAAGTGGTTGCCAATTTGCCATACTATATTACAACACCTATTATTATGTCTTTGTTGGAAAGTAAATTACCTATTGAACGTCTCGTTGTGATGGTGCAAAAAGAGGTAGCTTTACGCATGGTAGCAAAGCCGGGCACAAAGGATTATGGTGCATTATCTGTTGCTGTTCAGTATTATACGGAACCAGATATTGTTCTTGATGTACCGCCTAAATCTTTTTTGCCAGCTCCAGCGGTGACAAGTTCTGTTATCCGTTGCGTATTGCGTGATAAACCACCTGTAGATGTGATTGATGAGAAACTATTCTTTCGCGTTGTGAAAGCAGGTTTTGCGCAACGCCGTAAAACATTCTCTAATACGATGAAAACAACGGGCTTAACAAGGGATAGAATTGAAGAGTTATTAGCAAAAGCAAATATTGATGGTCAACGAAGAGGTGAGACCTTTACCCTTCAAGAATTTGCCGATGTAGCCAACGCATGGGCGACTTTAATCAAATAGTATAATACATAAAGAGCTTATTGGACTGATAAAATATCATTCCAGTAAGCTCTTTTTCATGAAAAAAGGACCCGAATGGGTCCTTTTTAGTTAGTAAAGAATGCCAGCCATGGTTGTAATGAGGAAAGCATTCGCAAAGTCAATTAAGAATGCACCTACTAAGGAAACTACGAGCCAAGCACGAGGAGATGGGCCGTGTTTACTTGCTAAGGATAACATGTTAACTAATGCGTTTGGTGTAGCACCTAAACCGAAACCGATAGCTCCGGAACCAAGCATAACTGCATCGTAGTTGCGACCAAAGAGGAAGTAAATAAGGTATGCAAATACACAGATAAGTGCCATTTGTACAACTAAGATTGTAATAAGCGGTAAAGCAAGATCAATTAATTGAACTAATTTCAAGCTGTTGATAGCCATTGTTACGAATAAGGATAATGCTACATTAGATACTGCATCAAGAGCTGCATCGTTGATTTTGTATGCTTTAGTAAAGTCACCAAAGTTACGAATTACTGCTGCACAAATCATAGCGCCAATATATGCAGGTAGTGGAGTAAGAACAGACAATCCAGCACTTACGATGGTACCGATACCTAATGCAAGGCCAATCCACATACAAATTGTTAAAAGATCTTGAGAGTTAAATTGTTTGCCGCCGCTCTCAACGTGATCTTCGATCATATCGATGCCTTCATCCTCCATTAATTCAGGATTTTCATAAGGTGTTTTAACTTTATGCATTTTAATAATGCGTTCACCTACAGGCGCACCGAGGATTGTACCAGCTACCATGCCAAATGTTGCAGCTGCAACTGCTGCGGAAGCGGTACCAGGGATACCAAGTAATTGTTCGTAATATGGACCGAAGGCACCAGCTGTACCAAGGCCACCAATCATAGATACAGAACCAGCCATGATGCCAATAATTGGCTCAATTCCTAATGTTTTGGCAATCATAATACCTGCAGTATTTTGTACTACAATCCACACCGCA
>CABQQJ010000243.1 GCA_902466275.1 uncultured Veillonella sp.
GCGTTTGTATTGCACCGATGCTATGTATTGCCTCTCATTTAAAAGAAGGGGAAGCAGCACAAGTTATTTTAGGCTTTAGAAATGAAACTGAAACCTTCTGGGCAGATTTATTTAAGGATACACCTGTTACAGTACATATCACTACTGATGATGGTAGTGTGGGCACAAAAGGGTTCCCTACGGCTATTATGCCTGACCTAATTAATGCTAATTCCTTTACTTCTGTCATGACTTGTGGTCCTACGCCGATGATGAAAGGCGTAGCTCAAGTGGCTAAGGAACTCAATGTACTATGCCAAGTATCTCTTGAAGAGCGCATGGGCTGTGGTACAGGGGGGTGCTTAGGCTGCGGTTGTGATGGCGCAGAAGGTAAACGCTATAAAGTTTGTAAAGATGGTCCTGTATTCCCGGCTGAGGAGGTGTTCTTTTAATGAGTGAACGCGATTTAAATAACACCGTTACGCCTAATCCAAAGCTCGCCATCGATTACTGCGGGATTAAGATGAAAAATCCTATTATCGCTGCATCTGGTACCTTTGGTAATGGCCCTGAGTATGCTGGTTATTTAGACCTTAGTAATGAAGTAGGTGCTATTTCTGTAAAAGGATTAACACCTAAAGGTCGTCATGGTAATCCTGGCACTCGCATTGCAGAAACACCATCTGGCGTATTGAACTGCATTGGCCTTGAAAATCCTGGAGCAGAACATTTTGTTACACATATTTTGCCGGATCTCAAAAAATATGACGTACCATTGCTTGCTAATATGTCTGCAGGTACAATTGATGAATTTGCATGGATGGCAGAGACCTTATCTGTAGACGGTATTGCAGGCCTAGAGGTTAACGTATCTTGTCCAAATGTAGAACGTGAAGGTATGGCTTTTGGAGTGGATCCAAAGGTGGTTGAACAGGTAACGAAGGCCGTTCGTAAGGTCAGTGATAAACCTATTATCGTTAAGCTTTCACCAAATGTAACAGATATTGTGGAAATTGCAAAAGCCGTTGAAGCTGGCGGTGGTAATGGGGTAAGCCTTATCAATACATTGTTGGGTATGGCTATTGATATTCACCGACGTAAACCTTTATTGGGAAATACTTACGGTGGGTTATCTGGTCCAGCTGTAAAGCCTGTTGCACTTCGCATGGTACACCAAGTATATAAAGGGGTAAATATTCCTATTATTGGCCTTGGCGGTATTATGACTGGCACTGATGCTATCGAATTTATGATGGCAGGGGCGCAAGCTGTTCAAGTTGGTACAGCTACGATGGTAGATCCAACAGCAATTTCACGTATTGCCCGTGAAATGAGCGAATATGTAGAACAATATAATCTTAACAGCATTACTGATATAGTAGGTGCTGTCCATCAAGGATAGTAAAAAGAAGACCTAGTACATTATGTACTAGGTCTTTTTGTATGTATTGTATTAATGTTCATAACTGTACAAAATCTTATACGATAAGTTATAAATACAATATCATAAGTTATAAATCCCATATCATATGAATTTCTATCACATAGTTTAAACATATGCTTTGTAGAAATCAATAAATTGCTGTGCTACAGGGGATAAGGCATGCCCTTTGAGAGTAATAAATGCTTTTTTAAAATCTCCTGAAAATTCTGGCAACTTGATACGGGCCATTTTACGATGGTTAATGAGCTCTTTTGCATCCATAGGAACTAAAGACACAGTTCTCCCAGAGGATGCCCATTCGATGGCAGAGCTCTTAGTTGTAGTGATGGCAACAGCATTCAGTTGATCCATGTCCGTTAAACTAGATTGCATAATCATTCGCACAGATCCACCAGAGAGGGATAAAGGACACTTTTTGATATCATCCCATGTGATGGTATCATGTTCACGATCTGTCCAGAATACATCACGACGGAAAATAGCGTATAAATGTTCCTCTTGAGTAAGAAGGATATCAAATTTATCAGTGTCTACCATTTGAATGTTTGCAATCCCCAGCTCTGCATTACCATTAATAAGTTGATTGACCACATTAGTCATTAGTCCTTCGTAGATTTCGAAGTGAACTGATGGGTATTTCATGGAAAAGGCTGGTAAGTATTGTTGTACGATTGGTGTGGAGCGCGATGCAGACGTAGCGATTCGCAATGTACCTTCAATACGTGAGTTCAACTGTTGTACTGCATTGTATGTTGATTCTTCAATGGAGCATAATTGTTGGGCTTTTTGATAAAAAATTTTGCCCGCATCAGTTAGTTGTAAGTTTGATCCTCGTTGGCCGCGCTTGATATTGATGAGTTGAGCTCCAAATTCAGCTTCTAAATACTTTAATTGTTTACTTAAAGCTGGTTGTGTAATATGAAGAATCTCTGCGGCCTGCGTCATATTGCCCGTTTGAACGAGGGTAATAAAATTGTGGTAGTAAGATGTATCCA
>CABQQJ010000244.1 GCA_902466275.1 uncultured Veillonella sp.
CGGTAAAATATTATTATGATACGACTCAACGTCGTATTACCTTTGAGTATATCCTTATAGATTCTATAAACGCATCTATGGAGGAGGCTCATGCTTTGGGAGAAATCTGTAAGGATTTCCCAAATTGCCATGTTAATTTAATTCCTGTTAATGGCAATGAACATATTGAATTATATAAACCATCTATTACGAATATGAATACATTTAAAGACATCGTTGGTTCCTATGGCGTATCTGTAACGGTACGAAAGGAAATGGGCGATGCAATCCAAGCCGCATGTGGGCAATTAAAAGCTGCTCATGGTCGGAAAAAGGAGAATCATGAATAATTTTGTTGGTTTAAGTAAAATTGGGCTTGTGCGCCAGCGTAACGAGGACCGTTTCTTCATTGATGGCCATATTTGTGCTGTTACTGATGGCATGGGTGGTTATAGCGGTGGTGAAATTGCAAGTACCTATGCTGTAGATGAAATAAAAGAATATTTGTCCTCCCTTGAAACGATAGGTCAACAAGACTTATGTGATGCTATCATTCACGCTAATCAACGTATTGTAAATCGCGTTGCTTGTGAAGAACGTCTTGCTGGTATGGGTACTACCGCTGTAGTTACAGCTATAAATGGTAATCAACTTTACTGGGCAAGTGTTGGTGATAGTCGTTTGTATGTATATAGAGATGGTCTTTTACGACAAATTACTACAGATCATTCTATGGTACAAGAATTATTAGCTGCTGGAGAGATTACAAAGGATGAAATGCTAAATCATCCTCAAAGAAACTTATTAACCCGTGCAGTCGGTGTTGATAATACTTTAGAGGTAGATAGTGGTGTAGAATCCATTCTTCCAGGTGATCGTATTTTACTTTGCACTGATGGACTATGCGGATATGTATCAGATGATGTAATTGCTAGTGCTTTACAATCTACTGATGATGATATGAAAGTTATAGAGTCATTAATGGAATCCGTATATGATGTCGGAGCAGGAGATAATGTGACCATTGTGGTGGGAACAATCTAATCTAGAAATGGAGAAATAATGAGTACTATGAATATAAAAGGTTTACTTCTAGATAACCGCTACCGAATAGTTGATAAAATTGGCGTTGGCGGAATGGCTGACGTATACCTTGGAGAAGATACCTTACTAGGTAGACAAGTAGCAATTAAAGTATTGCATGCTAACTTTGCCAATGATGATGAGTTTGTTACGCGTTTTAAACGAGAAGCACAAGCGGCAGGCAAACTAAATCATCCTAATATTGTAAACATGTATGATGTAGGGTTTGATCAAGACTTACACTATATCATTATGGAATATGTAGATGGTGAAACATTAAAAGAATACATTACTCGTCATGGCAGACTATCCATAGATGAGGCTGTTAAGTTCACAATTGCTATTGCTGAGGGTTTAGAGCACGCGCATACAATGGGAATAGTACATTGTGATATTAAACCACATAATGTTATTATCACTCGTACTGGTCGTGTAAAAGTTACTGACTTTGGTATCGCTCGAGCCATGAATGCTACCAATACCGTGATGTATACGAACTCTATTTTAGGGTCAGCCCATTATTTATCACCAGAACAAGCTAGTGGTAAACCTGTGGATGGAAATACTGATATTTACTCTTTAGGGGTAGTTTTATATGAAATGCTTACTGGAAGGGTTCCTTTTGAAGGGGAAACACCAATCGCAGTAGCATTAAAACATGTGCGTGAAAAAGTAGCTCCTCCAACCCGATATAATCCGTCCATTCCACCGCTTTTAGAAGCAGTTGTGATGAAGGCTCTATCTAAAAATCCTGCGGATCGTTTTGATTCTATTTCAGATATGATTAGTGATTTACGATTGTCCCAAGGATTTACAATGGGAAAAACACAACGTCATGAACCATATGATTTTGCTACGCAAATGATTCCTGCTGTTGATCCTGAAGCACTTGAGGATTTCAGCACTATTCAAGAAGAACGTAAAGACGAGGGTAAAAAGAAGAGTATGTTAAGTAAAATTGCATCGATTCCACAAAAATACATCGTTCTAGGTGCTGCTGTCATTTTCTTAGTAGCATTTTTAGGTGCTTTCTTAAGCTACGGAAATTTCTGGAGTAATACAACAGTAGATGTACCTAATGTGGTAGGCAAACAAGTTTCTGTAGCAAAAAATATCTTAGAAGATAAACATTTGCGTGTGTCTACAAGTGAAGTTACGAATCCTGATGTGCCAGCTGGTCAAGTTATTTCTCAAACACCTGGGGCTGGAGAAAAGGTTAAAGAGCAACGGACAATTCACCTTGTAGTTTCTAAAGGTGTAGGCGATATTACGGTGCCAGATTTAACTGATT
>CABQQJ010000245.1 GCA_902466275.1 uncultured Veillonella sp.
ATCAAGAATCAATACTTGACCCTTCCGGAGAAATGCACGAGCTAAAGCAATACGTTGCCGCTCGCCGCCACTAAGACCTAATCCACCTTCACCGATAACCGCATCAAGCCCATCTTGTTCTCGATTAATAACATCTAATAGTTGAACCTCTTTGCAAGCATCGAGAATATCTGCATCACTTACATCCATACCAAAGGATAAAACCTCTCGCAAGGACCCTTTCATAATATGTGGATGTTGAGATACATAGATAATTTGCTGACGCCACCAGTTGATATCTAAATCACATATATCAATGCCATCGATAGTGACTGTTCCTTTCGGAGCCTGTAAAAAACCTCCAACAATATGGGCCATAGTAGATTTACCAGCTCCGCTTTCACCAACGAGCATAATAGGTGCATTACGTTCAGCCTGCAGCGTAATATGGTGTACCCCATTCTCACTATTTTTATAGGTGAAAGTTAAATCTTTAATTACAATTTCCTGTATAGGCTTATCAAGTTTAGACTCACCACCTACTGGTAAAGAAGGTGGACGCTGCATGAATTCTTCATACTTCAGAATAGATGTTTTCCCTGCCATCCCTGTGTGGAAAGCTGCCCCCAATTGTCTAAATGGAGTATAGAACTCCGGCGCTAACAACAAAATAAAGAAGGCTGAAAAGAATGTGACTTCACCATCTAATAAGGTTAGACCTAAATATACCGCAATCAGAGCAGTACTAATTGTACTCACTAATTCAAGTACTAATGCAGATAAAAAGGCTACGCGCAACACGCGTAAAGTGGAATCTTTAAACTCTTGAGATAATCGACCAATAACCTTAATTTGATCCTTTGCACGGCCAAAGAGCTTTAGCGTAGTAATCCCTTGTAGTACATCTAAAAAATGCCCCGATAGGAAGCTCATACGTTCCCATTGTTCCTTATTTAATCGATCAGCTTGCTTCCCAATCAAGATCATAAAAAATGGAATTAAAGGCACTGTAACGATCAAAATAACACCGATAATTGGTAAAGTATCTACAATGGCGATTCCCATAATAAGTGGAATCATAATAGCGTATAAAATCTGCGGAATGTAACGTGCTATGTAAGCATCTACTTGTTCTAAACCATCGGTAAGCATATGGATGACATCGCCATGACGTTCCTTATGCTGTATACCGAGCTTAAACATATGCGCCAAAGAGCGTTCTCTAAAGGATGCTTTTACAGCACTTCCCAAATGATTTGCTACCGCCTCTTGAACATAATGAGCCACCAATCTCACAATAATAGCAATAAACAAATAAATAATGGTGTTCGTTTCGTCAGCTAGTGTATGCTCCAAAAATATAAGATTATTTATTAAGGTTCCAAAGAACCAGGCTTGCCCAACAATGGACAGACTTTCTACTAAACAGGTGAAGCCGAGTAGCACAAGCTGTCCTTTATGTTCTAGCAGCGCTTTAAATGCGGTACGCTGTATCATACTATCCTCTATGGTAAATCTACTTAAATATATAAAATCAAACAAATTTAAATCCCTATTACTAAGCCTACAAGAGTCCAAGTGAATCTAAATTTATCAATATTATATTCATCTTACCATAAAAAAGAGGCGTGCCGCTACGGCACGCCTCACATTAAGACCTAATTTTTACAACTTACATAAGTTGTAAAGCTATGCTATTAATAGTGTAAATCTTTTTCTGTTACACGATGACGGAATGTCCAATATACCCAAGATTGGTAAACCAAAATAATTGGCACAAATACGAAGGCTACACAAGTCATCAAAGTCAACGTATAAGTAGAGTTAGCTGCATTAGTAATAGTCAAGCTCCACTCAGGATTCAAAGAAGAAACCATGATGCGAGGGAACAAACCAGCAAAGTAAGCAGCTGTTACAGAAATAACAGTTAAGGAGCTAAATACAAAGCCCCATTTTGTATTGCGGGTACGTGCAGCACCCCAAGAAATGAGGAAGAACACGATTGCTAATGCGAAGCACACGATTGCTAATACAGAGTTGAACAAATCTGTACATACATATGTAGCAGCAACCAATACTAAGGCACCGATTGCAGTAGGAACACCAACTACCAAAGAAGCTGCACGAGCGCGTTCGGAAACCGCACCAGCTGTTTTGATAGAAGTGAATAAGCCACCATGGTATGTGAATACCAAGATAAATGCAATACCGCAAAGTACTGTGTATGGGCTTAATAAATCAAAGAATGTGCCTACATATGTCATGCTTGCATCAATTGGAGTACCTTGAATCAAGTTACCAACTGTAACGCCCCACAATAATGCAGGAATCAAGGAACCAAAGAAAATGC
>CABQQJ010000246.1 GCA_902466275.1 uncultured Veillonella sp.
TTATAAATTACCTGAATATAAGGCCAATATTTTAATGCCTACCATGATTTTATTTAATGAAATCATTACGGCCATAGAGCCTAAATCATTAATTTTCAGTAGCTTTTCATTCTCTCAAGGCATTAGTTGGTTCTACGGTGTGGAAACCGAGAATAATCCGTTTATGTATCAATTGCGTGAACAAAATGCACAGTTAGCGCGTGCTGTTGCTGCAAGATATCATACAGACCGAATTCATGATGCCGAGGTAGAGCTATTTAGCTCCTTATTCTGTAAAGCATTGCGACATAAAGGTTTACCAGAACGGTGGGGCTATCTATGTCGTATTGCAGCCATTCTTTGTTCTGTAGGCAAGTTCGTTAATTTACGAAATCATGGAGAGCATGCGTATCATATTGTAATGGGGACAGATATATTTGGCCTTTCAGAAGAAGAAAAACAAGTAGTTGCTAATGTTGTGTATTACCACTACAAGGGAACTCCAAATGATGACGACGCATATTTCAATGCATTAACAGAATTACAAAAAATTCAAGTTACCAAGCTGGTAGCCATCATTCGGGTTGCTTGTGCACTCGATGCAGGTAGTAACCAAAAAATCTCTGAAGTAACATTAGAAGAACGAGATAATGTACTTTATGTATTCTGTCGTACTAATGAGGATATTTCATTAGAATGGTGGACCTTTGACCGTGATTCGGAATATTTTACAGAGGTATTTGGTATGGAAATTGTACTAGTAAGGGGAGGGGATCGTCATGTTCAGTAATGCAAAGTATTATTTTAACCGTGAATTATCTTGGTTAAAGTTTAATCAGCGCGTTTTATTAGAGTCTATTGATACTAATACTCCTTTATTAGAACGACTTCGATTTATTGCTATTGCTAGCTCTAATTTAGATGAGTTCTTTATGATTCGTGTGGCTGGATTACGTCATCAAGTTGTGAATGGCATTGTTAAGTACGATGCGGCTCATATGGATGCTAAGGCACAGTTAAAGGCTATTGATGAGTCTGTACAGCGCCTCGTATCGATGCAAAGTACATATTTAAAGAATGTATTGTCTGAATTAGAATCTCATGGATTTTATTTTACCTATCCAGAACAGTTAGATGTGAAATCTAAGGCTTGGTTACGTCACTATTTTGAAGAACATATCTACCCTGTTGTAACACCTCTAGCCGTTGACTCTGGACACCCATTTCCATTTTTAACAAACCATACCATCAATGCCATTATACGTATTTTTCAAGTATTGCCAGATGGTACAAAAGATTATAAAATCGCAATCTTACCAATTCCTTCTGTGTTAAATCGTATCATTGAAATACCTAGTCGTAGTAATAAAGAGCATCGTTTTGTATATTTGGAGGATGTGATAACCTATTATGCGACTCAATTCTTCCAAGGTTATGGTATAGAAGATTTTATGGTGTTCCGTATTACTCGTGATGCGGATTTAGAAATTGATGAAGAAGAAGCAACAGATTTGCTTTCTGAGGTAGAAGCATCTTTGCGTCGTCGACGTCGTGGTGATGCAGTACGATTAGAGGTTTGTGGTGATGTAAAGGATAATCTATTGGACTTTGTGCTCACTAGTGTTGAATTAGAGCCAAAGGACGTATATCGTATAGATGGTCATCTTGATTGTCGTATGTATTTTGATTTCTGCAACTATCCAGGTCTCGATCATCTTCGTTATGCTCCATTTGAACCTAAACTTCCTAGTGAATTAGTAGAGCACGAAGGGGAAAGTCTATTCTCTGTTATTGGAAAGCAAGACTTATTTGTTCACCATCCCTTTGAGTCTTTTGCGGTGGTAGAACAATTTATAGCACAAGCAGCTACGGATCCAGATGTATTGGCTATTAAACAAACATTATATCGCGTCAGTGGCGATTCGCCTATTATAGCATCGCTTATAAAAGCGGCTGATAATGGCAAGCAAGTAACCGTACTTATGGAGGTTAAAGCACGGTTTGATGAAGAAAATAATATTCATATGGCACGCCGCCTAGAAAAGGCTGGCTGCCATGTTATTTATGGCTTGAAAGGACTTAAAACTCACTCCAAGATTACCATGGTTGTTCGCAGGGAAGATGCGGGTATTAGGCGTTATGTTCACCTAGCTACAGGTAACTATAATGGCAAGACAGCACGGATGTATACGGATTGTGGCATATTCACATGTAATGATGAATATGGCGACGATGCATCTCGCTTCTTCAATTTAATTTCTGGTTATTCCGATCCTCCAATTTGGAATAAATTTATTGTAGCCCCTTTAAATTTGCGGGAAAAAATAATGG
>CABQQJ010000247.1 GCA_902466275.1 uncultured Veillonella sp.
CCGATCTAAAGAACCTATAAATTAAAAGATATTCGAGAAGTACGCTTCTCTAAGAGCAAAAAATTCCGCAGCATGGGAAGTTGGGCTGGCAGAATGAAGATTTGCAAACTAAATGGTAAGACAAGCCGTTGGATAGAATTTGATGGTACGGTCTACTACAAAAAGATGGTATATATAACTAATGAAGAAATTATTGATAAATCAATAGACATACTCATGAATGAATTTAGATCTAGAGGAATTCAGTGTAATAAATATAGATAGTAAATAAAAAAGGCTTCTCAAAATTTCGAGAAGCCTTTTAATTGGTGCGCCTAGAAGGATTCGAACCTGCGCACCCGGTTCCGGAGACCGGCGCTCTATCCCCTGAGCTATAGGCGCATGAATACCTAAAAATTATACCATATAACGCTATGGTTCGGTAGTATAAAGTATATACAAACACTAGGTTCATATAGAAAAGCCCCTAATATTAAGTTGTATATCAACTTATTACAGCCTCTCTTTAATTAATTTTAGTAGAGCATCACAGCTACGACTGACATCATCATAGGTTTCATCAAAGTTTCCCGTATACCAAGGATCCTTCACATCACGGCTTTCACCAACAAAAGACATTGCCTTGTAAACCTTAGCATCTACGTCATCTCCAATAATATGCTTTAAATTACGCGCATTATTTTCATCCATAATGATGAGATAATCAAAGTTGTGATAATCCTCCATCGTCACTTGGCGTGCCTTGCGACGAGTATAAGGAATACCCATTTCATCTAATTTCTCTTTAGTTCCATAATGGGTATCGTTGCCTATCTCCTCACGAGATGTAGCTGCAGACTCAATATAAATAGAATCACTTAGTCCAGTCTGCTCAACGATATGCTTCATATAAAACTCTGCCATCGTAGAACGGCAAATATTGCCATGACAGATGAATAAAATATTAACCATTATAACTCCTAATGAATAGAAACTTAATCATAAAAAACTCCTTATATACTAATGGTCCTTACAGCATACGCTATAAGGACCATTAATGCAATATTCAATTAAAAATTATGCCGTATCCCAGCATCAATGCGCCATGTATTTTCTACGATAGCACCAAAGTTTTTAGTGAATGTACCATATAGATATGTACTAGGACGGACACTCCAAGACCCACCAATTTCAGCATCGAGCCATGTATCCTTCAAATCTACTGTTGTTTGTACTGTTGGATTGCCTGGTGCGGAATATGTTGTATTTACCTTACCAGAGAATTCATGCGCTAATGCTAATTTAGCGAAGATATTGGATTTTTCTGTTTCTTTCCCAATGCCAATACCAAGTCTGCCTACAGCAGAGTTCACAGCATCAGCTTTCACATGCATAGAACCACCACCGACAACAGAAGCATCATAGGATACACCATTCAAACGGCCTACAATAAATTCTACACTAGGATCGATGTAGAAGCCATTTTCCTTCTTAATACGTTTACCATATTCAGCGCTTAAGGATGTGCCATATGTATGGTAATCACCGTTCACACGTTGTCCACCTACGGAGTAGAGCTTATAATCATTGGATAATCTATTACCACGTGCAATGATATCTAAATAACGACCATTATCATGTTGTTTTGTGCCATACAAGGCGATGCCGCCAAGTTTGCCATCACCACTACCGTTGGCATATGAATTACTAGATGTACTGTAATCAATAGCGCCGCCAAAAATCCAACCATTAGAAGCCTTATGATCGTAGCCGACTTGTACCCCATTATACGTCATATGTGCATCAGCACCGTCTGTGATTTTAGATTTACCGCCTATATATTTTGCCCATACACCTTGGTTTGTATTAGCTAAACGAAGATCTCCTAAACGGCGTTGTAAATCATTGGTATTACTCTTCCATGCCATAGCAGTCGATGTAAGAGCAGATTTTGAACCACTCACTAAGGATGATTCACTAGCACGATTAATCTTTGTTGTATCATTTACAACAAGACGCCCCTGCGAGTCAAAATGATCTGCACCTAGTTCTGCAACAGCACCTGGACGAGTAATCCCTTCATTGATTTGAACTGTTGTGCTCAGTTTTTTATCATTGCCAGTATATTGTAATTTATCAGCTAAGGCTTGTATTTCCTTTCGGTAGCTATCATCATTAGTCAAATTAGCTCCATCGCCTTGCAAGGTAATATGGCTATTATCTGCAGCATGCTCAACAACAATTTGACCTTTCCCTGTTTCACTTGCTGGTACGCCGGACTTGTAAACAGCATTCACATAGCCGCTATAATTTTGAATTGTAATA
>CABQQJ010000248.1 GCA_902466275.1 uncultured Veillonella sp.
AGTAATCGGTACAACTCTTTCTTTACCACATTGCGTCATCATGCGGCTATGATGATGTTATTGATGGTGAATGGTGAAAGTCCTACTAATCGATTAGATGTGGAGTATCATTATTTATCTTTAGTTAGCGATATATATAAAGAAATTAATAAGGTTAAATCTATTCATGTACATACAAAGCCTGTCGATATAACAGTAGCCACCTTTGATAAAATGATTGCCTATATTGATGAAAACTATAAGCAGAAGATAGAGTTAGAAGATATTGCTAAAATAGGCGGTTATAATGTGAACTATACATCTCAATTTTTTAAACGCCAATTAGGTGTCTCCTTCCTTGAATATGTATTACGATTAAGATTGAGGGAGGCTACAGTTCGTTTAGCTAACTCTGAGGATGGGGTAGCTCATATTGCAAGTAGCTGTGGTTTCGCAGATATTAAAGCCTTTAATGTAGCTTTTAAGAAACATTTCCATACGACGCCATCAGAATATCGTAAGCAAGCAAAAGAGATGGGGCGTAAGACAAAATTACATGATTGGAAGGAAATTATTTCTACTCAGGAAGAAGATATTATAGACATTTTACAAACTTACTTACCCTATCAAGATGTCTCTATCGATAAGAATAGATTAGATGAGGCTAATCAAAAGTTACAGGATGTTAGAGACCAACTTGAGATGGTTGTAAAAAAATTACAAGATTAACTGGTATTGTTATATACCATTGTAACTGATTATAGTTGCATATTTTTGAGATTAAATTTGAGCGGATATACAATCATTAGGTTTAGGTGATTTTGTATATTTGTTAATCCTATTAAAATATATGGTGAAAGAGCACTACGTTCTGATGGTAGTGCTCTTTTTTTTATAATCATATAGGTGAAATTGTATATTTTTAATGGGTTAAAAGAAAATAATTAAGGAAATTTTGTATGTGTTTAACAGACTTTTACCATTGAAAATGAACTTGTAAATTGGATAGTTATATCCTAAAAAAAGAGTACAATGAAATCATCGAAAGGAGCTAAGGTTTCGAAACATAAATAATCACGTCTTAAATAATGAAGTCCATTTGGAGGTTTACGATGAGTACGAAGGAACAACAAGTACAAGAAATGACTGATAAGATAGCTAATTTCATTTCTTATATGGCAAAGGTATTGCCTGATGATGTACAAGAAAAAATTCATGAATTGGCACAGGATGAAAAAAATCCTATGGCCAAATCTATTTATGAAACAATGCAACATAATATGGATTTAGCAGCTCAGCTTAATCGTCCTTCTTGTCAAGATACTGGTGTATTACAATTTTGGGTAAAGGTTGGATCTAATTATCCCTTACTAGGCGAATTAGAAGATATTCTAAGGGAAGCAACTTATAAGGCTACACAAGAGGCTCCATTACGATTGAACTGTGTAGAAACTTTTGATGAGTTTAATACTGGTAAAAATATTGGCCTCACTGCACCTTATATTCACTGGGATATCATTCCTGGTCGCGATGATGTAGAAATCTTACCTTATATGGCTGGTGGCGGGTGTTCCTTGCCAGGGTCAGGTAAAACATTGATGCCAGGCGAAGGCTATGAAGGTGTTGCTAAGTTTGTTCTTGATTTGATGACAAGCTATGGATTGAATGCGTGTCCTCCACTATTGGTAGGTGTAGGGATTGCTACAACTATTGATACCGCTGCTGGATTATCTAAAAAAGCATTAATGCGCCCTGTATCTTCAAAAGCACCTAATGAAAAAGCGGCTTATATGGAACAATTGTTAGAAGATGGAATTAATAAGATTGGTATTGGACCTCAAGGTATGGGTGGGGATAAAACTGTTTTAGGTGTGAATATTGAACATGGTACACGTCATCCATCTGTTATTTCTTGTGCTGTTAGTGTAGGTTGTTGGAATCATCGTCGCGGCGATCTCGTATTTGACAAGGATGGTAATTGCACAGTTAAATCTCATAAAGGAGTGACATTATAATGGCTAAGAAAATATTAACTACACCTATTCAACAATCTGATTTAGCAGGCATTAAGCCAGGCGATGTGATTTATTTGACTGGGCATATTACAACCTGTCGTGATATGGGGCATCGTCGTGTGGTAGAAGAAGGTAAAACGTTACCGGTTGATGTTAAAGATGGGGCTATACTTCATGCAGGACCAATTATTCGCACTATAAGCGATAATGAATTTGAAGTTGTATCTGTAGGTCCTACTACATCTATGCGTATGGAAAAATTCGAATATGAATTTGTTAAAAAGACGGGGGTACGTCTCATTGTA
>CABQQJ010000249.1 GCA_902466275.1 uncultured Veillonella sp.
AACGGGGCCGCTATTGATGATTATTAGCATGGTCGTAGGCGCCGTGATTGGCGAAATTATCGATCTTAATCATTGGATTACCGTGTTTGGTGATTGGGTGAAAGCTCGCACTGGCAATGCTGGTGATCCAAAGTTTACACATGCTTTTATTACTGCATCTTTGACGTTTACTGTAGGTGCTATGGGGGTACTGGGCTCTATTCAAGACGGCCTTACTGGAAATTATCAAACGCTATTATTGAAAGGCATCCTCGATGGTATTATCGTTATGGTTATGGTATCTTCTATGGGAAAAGGGGCGCTGTTCTCCTTTATTCCTGTAGGTATTACGCAATGGCTCATCACGGCAATGGCACATATTGCAGCGCCTCTGATGACACCTAGTGCCATCGATAACCTATCCTACGTCGGATCTATTCTGATTTTCTGCGTTGGTATCGACCTCATCTGGCCTGGTAAAGTACGTATTGCAAACCTTTTGCCAGCTATCTTTGTGGCAATGGGACTTACATTTTTGCTATAACTAGCATTATAAATAATACATAGATTTTTATAAGAGACCTATATTCTCTCAACCTTTAATATGTATTTTATACATGATACGGTCGAGGATGTAGGTCTTTTTACTTTTTAAAATTAATTTAGTTGAAGTGGGAATTAATGACAGTTTTAATTCAATTATGACGATAGGGTAAATTGATTACATTCCGAAATAGGTGGCCAATAGAGTCATCTCAAGTGTAGGATTTAGATGATGTTTTATAGAATCTCTTTATTAAAATTATTTGTAGAATAATTTTAATTCTATGTATAGTTATTCTTCAAGTATATGTTATTGAATTATACCTGTTTAACAGGTATAATTGAAAGAGAGATTCTATGATTATCGGATTTGTAGATTATCATTAATAGAGAGGAAATTAATATGGAAAAGTTTATTCCTACACCTACCATTAGTGAAATATTAAAAGAAGAGTTTATGGATCCATTAGGACTATCTGCATATCGATTGGCTAAGGATATACATGTGCCTGTTTCACGGATTCAAGAAATATTGAATGGTACACGATCTATTTCAGCAGATACATCGTTGCGTTTAGCGAAATACTTTGGTGTTTCGGAAGGGTATTTCTTGCGTTTACAGATGGATGTTGATTTGCGTACAGCAAAACTTAGTGAGGGGATGCATGAAGTATTATCCTCTATTGCACATTGTGCTTCATTAGACCCCGTAGATTGTCAATAAGAGATTGATAATTTTCGATGTATTTGGTACAATTATCTTAAATTAGTAAGTCATTACAACATTGAATATTGATATAAGGAGAACCTATGTTATTCGTTGAATATCCTAAATGCACAACATGCAAAAAAGCAAAGAAATTCTTAGATGATCACAACATTAAGTACACAGATCGTGACATCAAGTCCGAAAATCCTACAGCAGAGGAAATCGCTGCTTGGTATCCACAATCTGGCAAGGATTTGAAAGCATTCTTTAATACTTCTGGTATGATTTACCGTGAACAACAATTAAAGGATAAATTGCCAAACCTTAGTGAAGAAGAAAAACTAGCTTTATTAGCATCTAATGGCATGCTTGTAAAACGTCCTATCTTGGTTCTTGAAGACAAAGTGCTCGTTGGCTTTAAAGAAGCAGAATGGATTGAGGCGTTGAAGCTCTAATTTCATATTAGTTAACCGAAAGAACAGGTCCCTAAAAGCCTCCATAGCGAGCTAAGTCGTTTTTAGGGACCTGTTCTTTCTACGTCTAATAAAGAAATTTAAATCTTCAATACAGCGTTCTTACTTATCAATAATTCTAATTTGTATTTATTACGTATTTTATGTATAATATTTGTACTGTAGATATACCCCTATGGGTATTATTTTGTTTTTGTATTTCTTTCCGGACCGAGTTTGGCCGGTTCTAGTACCTAGAGAGGTATTTATGAAGCTTTTACAATCATTAGTAGCGCAGGTGTCGTTGCGTACGCAAGGTGGCATTTTGGCGCTAGGTATTTTGTTTATACTATTAGATTTAATCACAGAGCCTTTGTATCCAGTCATTGATTTGGCTTGGGTCACTGTTATCGTTTGTGGGTTGCCATTGCTGATTAATAGTGTGCAGAGCATTTGGGATAATTTAGAGATTCACGCTAATTTTCTTATTGTTGTAGCTATGGTAGCGCTCATCGCCGTTGGTGATTATCATACAGCGGCTTATGTGGGCATCATGGTGCACGCTGGCTTCTTCTTGGAGCAACTCATTACAGGTG
>CABQQJ010000250.1 GCA_902466275.1 uncultured Veillonella sp.
CTAATTTTTGATGTAATTGCGTTGCTTTTTTATTATTTCCTTCTTCAAAAGCAGCAATCATATCGTTCATATCTTGACCGGCCACATGAGATACTACAGAAATAACGCCTGTTCCACCAACGGAAAGAATAGGCAATGTAAGACCATCATCTCCGCTGTATACCATGAAATCTTCACCAGGCATTAAACGTTTAATTTCAGAAGCAATCATCAAATTACCACTTGCCTCTTTAATAGCACATACATGTGGATATTCATTATGTAATTGTGCTAATGTTGTAGGGAATATTCCTGTTCCCACACGGCTTGGTACATTATATACCATGATTGGCAGTGTAGTAGCCTCTGCAATAGCTTTAAAATGTAAATATTGGCCTTGTTGGTTAGGTTTATTGTAATAAGGTACTACAACTAGCAAACCATCGATACCATCGATTTTAGAGACTTCCTTTACAAATTCTGCAGAAGCCATTGTATCGTTACTACCTACGTTAGCAATAATCGAACCTTTATGTCCACATTCTTTTGCAATCGCATTAAATAGAGCTAATTTTTCGTCTCTAGACATAGTTGGGTTTTCACCCGTTGTACCACAAACCACAAGACCATCAGAGCCATTATCTAACAGATGATTGGCGATAGCAACACAATTTTCAATATTTACGGATCCATCACTATTAAAGGATGTCACCATAGCTGTTAACACTCGACCAAAGGTTTTCATATCTGTCCTCCCCTTGATAGATTAAAATGCTTGTTTTTCTACCAAGTACTCAGCAATTTGCAACGCATTAAGTGCTGCACCTTTACGAATTTGGTCCCCTACAATCCAGAAGTTCATACCTTTGTCATTATATAAGTCTTTACGAATACGACCAATTTCACAGTCGTTTTGATTAGATGTATACAATGGCATAGGGTAAATTTGTTCAGCAGGATTATCTTTAACTTGTAAACCAGGGAATTTTTCACATGCCGCCTTGAAAGCCTCTACAGATACAGGTTCTGCTGTTTCTACCAAGACAGATTCAGAATGGGAGCGATATACAGGAACACGAACTGTAGTTGGAACTACTTGAATAGTTTCGTCATGAAGAATTTTTTGCGTTTCGTAAACCATCTTCATTTCTTCTTTAGTATAATCATTTTCTAAGAACACATCAATTTGTGGCAATAAGTTAAATGCTACAGGATAGTGTTTAGGAGCAGAGCCGGTTGGCAACAGATTTGCTGTCATTTCTTCGCCTGCAGTATATTGTTTTACTTGATTTTCAAGTTCTTCAATACCTTCTTTACCTGCCCCAGATACAGCTTGGTATGTACTTACAACTACACGTTTAATTGGAGAGAGATCATGAAGAGGTTTTAATCCTAAACTCATGATAATTGTAGAGCAGTTAGGATTTGCAATGATACCTTTATGTTTCAAAATATCTTCTGGGTTAACTTCTGGTACTACGAGTGGAACTTCAGGATCCATACGGAATGCACTAGAGTTATCAATAACGATAGCGCCTCTTTTAGCTGCTTCTGGTGCTAATGTTTTAGAAATAGAACCACCTGCAAATAGAGCGATATCAATATTTGCAAAAGATTCAGGTTTAGCTTCCTCTACTACATATGTTTTACCATTAACGGTAAGTTCAGTACCTGCAGAACGAGCAGATGCTAACAATTTAAGATTTTCATATGGGAAATTACGCTCTTCAATAAGTGTAATAAATTCAGCACCTACTGCACCAGTAGCACCAAGAATTGCAACATTAGGTTTTTTCATTACTATATCTCCTTGCTCTTATATTATAAATAATGCTCTAAGCCGTATGTTAAACCAGTTTTAGTACTAATTTTTTTACATGCTAATACTACGCCTGGCATAAAGGAAAGACGACTTAAACTATCGTGACGAATCGTTAAGGTTTCATCATAGCCACCAAATAGTACTTCTTGGTGAGCTACGTAACCAGGTAAGCGAACACTGTAGATGGTTACGTCATCAACCTTAGCGCCACGAGCACCTGGTAAACTTTCACGCGTTAAATCCTCTGCTGCAGTTGCATTCGCAGCTTGTTTAGCTTCGTTAATTAATTTAGCTGTTAAAATAGATGTACCGGATGGAGCATCATATTTATGGTTGTGATGCAATTCGATGATTTCTACATCAGGGAAATATGGCGCTAATTCAGCAGCTACTTTCATCATCATAACGGCGCCTAATGAGAAATTAGGTGCTACCAAACAATTGGCATTATGTTTCAAACCGATTTC
>CABQQJ010000251.1 GCA_902466275.1 uncultured Veillonella sp.
AGCGATTGGAGAACATCTCCAGTTGAGGACAACTTCTTTGGCACCTAATTCATATGCTTCTTCTGTGACGATAACTGCAAAGTCTTTGTTTTCTACATCTACAGAAATAACAAGAGTTTGATCTTTTTGTAAATTTACGCCATATTTTAACAAGGTATGTGCATATTTTTTTAATGTTTCTTGATTCATTGTATCTCCTTATATTCGACATCAATTATGAAACTCCTGCTGGTGTGACCAATAGAGTCAACAGTAGGAATTTATTCTTTCATAGGGAAATCTTTTAGTAGGAGGTGCACTATGAAAGTAAAATTGAAGCCATATATGACAATTATATTAATCCTATGTGTTTTAGTAGGAATTTATTTCCTATGGCCTATTATAACAGATGAAAGCGATTCTGTCTTAGTTGAAGGAGCAATAGATGGAAATTCTTCTATATCAACTGTTGAACAAATATCCAACAAACCTATAGCTTATATTACGGGCGCCGTAGTTTCACCTGGTTTATATGAGTTTGAAAGTAGTGCTACTGTAGGTGATGTAGTTCAGTTAGCAGGTGGGCTATTACCTTATGCTGATGTAGAATCAGTCAATATGGCAAAGTCGGTTAATGCGGGAGATCATATCCACATAGTATTTAACTTCCACGGTAATCCAGAGGTTTTATTGCGCGGTAACAAAATTAATATCAATACAGCTTCTGCAAAAGATCTTGATGCATTACCAGGCATAGGACCCGCTATGGCAAAAAGAATTGAAGAGTATCGTTCACAAAAAGGACCCTTTACATCCGTTGAAGGTATCAAGGGGGTGAAGGGCATCGGTGATGGCGTATTTAAGAAGATTAAAGATAAAATTACAATCTAAATCAATAAGTAGACATGAAAATTTTCAGTATGTTGAACCATGTTTAAATTCTTTAGATTTGGTCAATAAGAAACAAGCTATAACGCATAGCCAATGGGCACATATTATATTAGGTTCTATAATTATGGGTACAATATTAGGCTATGGTCAGTATTATCCAGTACTTAATCAGATGCGCTACATCTTTGCTATAGAGTTAGCTATTATAGTTGTAGGTATTTTAAAAGCATTACAATCGTCTGATAGATGGCATTCACTTAGCAAGTTAATGGTCTTAGTATTTGTTTTAGTTGGTTTATCTTATTATCAAACTGATTTACGGATTATACATTATAATAGTTATACATCATATTATTTACAGCAAGAAGGTGAATATCTTTGTACGGTTGTTGCTGCACCTGAAAACGTAAATTTAAATGGACAGGAGTATTACAAATATACTATTGAAATCCATGGCCTACATCCCTATAAAAATACTGCAAAAAATGACTATATTAAAGCACAGGGGCGTTTACAAGTATACTCAAAGGTATCTAATACGAACTATCCCATACGACTAGGGGAATATGCAGTTGTAGAAGGTACCCCAAAGTCCTTATTTCTTATCGAAGAGGAAGGTCGTATTAATCTTCGTGGCCGATATATGAGTTCCAATACTCGAGGACGTATCTATGATGGTGTATATAGAGTTGCGAGTCATAAAGATTTACAAGCATTTCACTTTAAAGAAACCTATTCTGAAGAACTATATAGGAAACTCTTATTTATTTGTGGATTAATACGAGAGTCTATAGATAAAACTATTTCTAATTATCTAGAGGGTCCACAACATGTATTAGCACAATCATTAGCTTTAGGTGGCCATTATAGTGAGCTAGGGGAAGATACAATGAAGGATTTTTCCTACACAGGACTTATCCATATTTTATCCATATCAGGTTCACATATTGCTCTCTTGTTAGCATTGGTATATGGACTGGGACGACTTATTAAATTAAGAAAACGAACCAGTTTGATTATGGGAATTTTAGTGGCCTGTATGTATTGTGGTGTCGTTGGTGGTGATGCTCCTGTTGTACGGGCAACGATAATGAGCATACTCATGTGTATGGCTTACATAAAAGGTCGATTATATCAAGCTAAGCAAGCATTATGCATATGTGCCATACTATGTTTAGTATATGATCCTTTTTCTATATTTGATGTAAGCTTTCAGCTATCGTTTGGTGCAACCTATGGTTTGCTCATATGGGGAAAAGTATTATATGAACGTATTCAATGGTTACCTAAATGGATTAAAACACCTCTTGTATTATGTGTATCAGCACAGTTGCTCATCTTGCCTCTACAGCTATATTACTTTCATT
>CABQQJ010000252.1 GCA_902466275.1 uncultured Veillonella sp.
ACTCATATCCCTGATATCCTTAAGATGATTGAGACTCTTATCGATAAGGGTTATGCTTATGAGCTAGATGGCGATGTGTATTTTAGCGTAGAAAAATTTGATCATTATGGTGAATTGTCTGGTCGTACATTAGATGATATGGAAGCGGGTGCTCGTATCGAAGTTGATGGCCGTAAGAAAAATCCTATGGACTTTGCGTTATGGAAAGCTGCAAAACCAGGTGAACCATATTGGGAAAGCCCTTGGGGGAATGGCCGTCCAGGTTGGCACATTGAATGTTCTGCTATGAGCCAAAAATATTTAGGTACAGAATTTGACTTCCATGGTGGTGGTAGCGATTTGATCTTCCCTCATCATGAAAACGAAATTGCCCAATCTGAAGGTTGTTCTGGTCAACATCCATCTGTACGCTATTGGTTACACAATGGTTTCATTACCATTAATTCTGAAAAAATGTCTAAATCCTTGAATAATTTCTTCTTGGTAAAAGATATTTTAGAACAATATAGTCCTGATGCATTGCGTTACTTCTTATTGAGCACGCATTACCGTAGCCCATTAGATTTCTCTGATGAGCGTCTAGAAGAAGCTAATAAATCTTTGGAACGGTTAAGCACAGCTATTGAAAATCTTCTTTATCTTGAAAAATGTGAACCAGGTGCATGTGATGAAGCTCAACGTTTATTAGAAAAAGCAAAAGAATACGAAGAAGAATTTGAGGCTGCTATGAGCGATGACTTCAATACTGCATTAGCAACATCTAGCATGTTTGGTCTCGCAAAGGAAATCAATATCTATTACCAAGCTGTAACAAGCAGAGAAGGCGTTGTTTGCCAAGAAGCTATTGCCGAAGTTAAACGTATCTTCAAATTTATGACAGATGTGATTGGTGTTCTCGAAAAAGCATGGGAAGGTAACACAGGTGCCAATGCTGCTGAATATGAAGAATTAATGCAAGTTATTCTTTCTGTACGTCAAGCTTGTCGCGAACAAAAACAATGGGCATTAGCTGATTGTATCCGCGATCGATTAGCTGAGATTGGTATTACCATTGAGGACTCTCCTCAAGGTGCACGGTGGAAAAAACGTGAAGTTTAAACAATTTCAATTCTTAAAGAATGAAGCAATAAAAAAGTTGACGGCTCTTGAACAAGAGCCGCTTCGTTTGCGTAAAAGAACTATAGAGGAGTGCCTTAGTGCTGATGCAGTCATGCTTGCCTATATTGGTGACGCAGTGTACTCCATGTATGTGCGTGAGCGAGTAGTACAAATGAATATTACGAAGGTACAAGTGTTACACACTATTGTTACTGAATTTATTTGTGCTAAGTCACAAGCGAAGGTATTGCTTGAAATAGAGGATGCTTTCACAGAACAAGAACAAGCTATTGCACGACGAGCTAGAAATAGTAATGTAAATGTGCCAAAAAGTAGTTCTGTTCAAGAGTATCGTAGTAGTACAGCCTTTGAAGCCGTACTTGGATTTCTTTATGAAACGCGTCAAGATGAGCGCTTACAGCATATTATGGAGCAAGCCTTTTCTATAACTCTTCGAGGTATGTAGTATGGACAATTATATTGTAGGCCGCAATGCGGTTAAAGAAGCCCTTAAAAGTGGTCGTTCCATCCAGCGCATTATGGTCAGTGAAGATAAGGTTAAAACAGGTCTAGCTGATATTGTTGGCCTTGCTAAATCTCAAGGCATTGAAGTACGTCCAACGCCTATCAAACAAATGAATAAATATGATTTAGAGGTACCACACCAAGGTGTTATTGCTCTTGTTTCTGCTGTTCAATTTAAGGAACTTGGTGAAGTACTACAAGAGACGAATCATGATGTCCCTTTGCTTATCCTAACAGATGGTGTTGAGGATCCACATAACATGGGCGCAATTATCCGTACTGCGGAATGTGTAGGGGCTACGGCTGTACTCATTCCTAAGCGTCACAATGCTCCTATTAATGCTACTGTAGCTAAAACATCGGCAGGTGCTATTGAACAAATTCCACTTGTACAGGTTGGGAATGTAGCTCAAACTATTAAACAACTTCAAAAACAAGGTTTTTGGGTTATGGGCGCTCATATGGAAGGTGATCGTACCTTATACGAGGCGGATATGACAATTCCTACAGTTATCGTTATCGGTAATGAAGGTAAGGGCATTAGCCGCGTTGTGAAAGAGGCTTGTGATTTCCTCGTTACCATCCCTATGTATGGGAATTTAAA
>CABQQJ010000253.1 GCA_902466275.1 uncultured Veillonella sp.
AGATGCACATGAAATGCGCGTACCTGTACAATACCTTGCTAACTTGTTTACAGCAGGTAATACAGAAATCTTAGCTCGTACATTGCAACGTGTTCTCGACATGCGTGAATACATGCGCCGTCGTGAAACAGGTGACGGTCCTATTGAACACAAAGTTGATTTAACAGAAGACCAAATGTACGGTATGTACAAATTGTTGGCATTGTCCAAATACAATGATCGCTTTGTTATCCCATCTGATGTTAAAGTATCTCGCGAAGGTCGCCTAGAAATGCAACATAATCGCGGCTTTGCTTGCCCGACAGGGGGATGTCAATAATGAAGGATGCTCAGAAAATCGCTCTTATTGCGTCATTTCTTCTACGCTATCCTGATGAACAATGGTATAACGAATTACCTGAATGGAGAGAGGACGCCCAATCCGTTGGGCATCCTCAACTTCGCCAAGGTTTATTAGAATTCTTCGACTATGTAGAGGATTCTAATAAAAAAGAATTCGAAGACCAGTATGTTCGTACCTTTGATTTTAGTCAAAATACAACGATGTACTTATCGACTTATGAATTGCAAGGTACAGGGGAACAAGCAGAAGAACTCGTTAAATTTAAAGCTTTCTTCCTAGAAAACGACTATGATTTGCCAAAAGAAATGCCAGACTATATTCCGGCACTTCTTGAATTATGTGCCGTTATCGATGAAGAAAAAGCAAAAGAAATTTACGACTATTGTAAGCCAAAATTGGAATACATTAGAGAACGCTTCATTGAGGCTAAATTGCCTTATGCATTCTTGTTTGATATTATCTTGTCTGTTGCAAATGGATTGGAGGACGGTGCACGATGAATCTATTCCTTTGGGGCGCGTTGCCTTACATCGCATTCACCTTCTTAATCGTAGGTACTTTGGTTCGTTTCTTCTACTTTGAAAGAAACTGGACTACAAAATCGAGTCAATTTTTAGAGAAAAAACAATTGCGCATTGCCAATCCATTGTTCCACTTTGGTTTGCTATGCGTTATCGGTGGTCACGTAGTAGGTGTATTAATCCCTAAAACTTGGACTGCTGCTATTGGTATTAATGACCATATGTACCATCAAGGTGCGTTATACATGGGTGCTGTAGCGGGTATTATCTTCATCGTAGGCTTCTTGCTTTTGATGAAACGTCGCTTTACTGTGCCTGCTATGAAAGTTAATACATCTGGTCTTGATAAATGGTTATACTTGTTCTTAACATTAGCCATTTTCAGTGGTATGGCTGGTACATTGCTTAATGCATCTGGTTTCTTTGATTACCGCGTATCCATCGGCCCTTGGTTCCGTAGCCTAATCTCCTTTATGCCGGATCCATCCTTGATGGAAGGTGTACCATTTATGTTTAAATTCCACATGTTCGCGTGGATGGCAGTGGCAATCATCTTCCCATTCAGTCGTTTGGTACACTGCTTGAGTGCTCCACTCAACTACTTAACACGTCCGTTCATCGTTTATCGTAAACGAGATGAAAAATAACTAGGATGATGATTGATTTGTATACCTTTTTATAATATGACAAATTAATCTTAGCCCCTTGTATTGCTATTAGTTTATGCTAAGCAATACAAGGGGCTTTTATTTGCTAATTTTGCTTAGCGTAGTTTAGATACTATAACATTATTTCTGATTGAATTACCTATTTTTACCGAAACACTTTGGAGTTGTTTATATAGTTAGAAGGAAAGACTAAATTAGAATTATTCTTATAATGAATGCTACCTATCTAATAAAAGTAATCTACAAATCTCGATTTAAATGATAAAATATATTAAGTAAAATTGGTATTTCAGGAATTATGTTAGAGAGGTTTATGATGAATCAAGTGGAAACGAAACAGTATAAGAGTATTTACCATATCTTTATATGGATTGCTGTATTCTCCTTAATTATGATCGGTTTATTGGAGTGGGGCTATATCGTAGGTGGTCGTGCCTTCGGGAACTATAAAGTCTATACAGGTCTTGTACCTTGGTGTACGTGGATTGTGATGACTTATTTGGCAACGCGCCCTAAATGGTTTACTAGTCGTTATAACTTAGGTGAAATGTTCAAGATTCACCGTGCATTAGGTATTGCATCTGTAGCGGTTATTGCGTTCCATTTATATCTCTATTTCGGTAAAGCTGCTAAATCCGTCCTCGGTTGGTGGGGTGGCTATGTGGCTCTTACCTCCTTTGGTATTGCTACA
>CABQQJ010000254.1 GCA_902466275.1 uncultured Veillonella sp.
TCTTCTACATAATGCAAAAATTTATTTGGCACATGACGAATATGTAATAGATCGTTAAAACAAGTTTCACACCAATCCCCTTGTGTTGCTACAGAGGCACCACAGTGAGGACATACAGGTGGAAATAGGAAATCCCAAAGACTCATTACGAATCACATCTCCCTTGTAGTCGTTCTTTAAACAATGTGTAACGTTCATCGGCATTAACAGTACGCACAGCACGTTCAACTGCGCTCGTAGTACCAACGATGATTACTTTACGCTTTGCCCGTGTAACAGCAGTATACAACAAATTACGTTGTAACATACCACCATAACGTGGAACAAATGGAATAATAACTACACCATACTCACTACCTTGGCTCTTATGAACCGTAATAGCATAAGCAGGCATAATCATATGTGCTTCATCGATAGGTAGACGAACCTCTTTATGGATAAATCGGATACAAATATCGGTCCGCGTAATAGCATAGATAACGCCAATTTCGCCATTAAACACTTCTAACTCATAATCATTGAGAATTTGAATAACCTTATCCCCAACGCGATACGTAATGCCATTGACACGAACTTCTCCCTTATAGCTATCTGGAGGGTTTACGGCTTGTTGTACATATTGTGATATCAATGTACTACCTGCTTCACCACGGCGCATAGGAGAAATAATTTGAATATCTAATTCATCCTCTATCGTCTCTTGTTCACGTTTATATACATCAATGATGGCTTTCATCATCATGTCATAAGATTTAACAGGAATAAAAGAAAACTCTTCGCTCACACCTTCCAGGTTAGGCATTTCACCACGGTTAATTGCGTAAGCACTTTCAACGATAGTATTACCAGAGCTTTGACGATAAATCTGATTAAGTCGTGTATAGGGCACACAATCACTATCTAATAAATCTTTTAATACGAACCCAGCACCTATAGGTGGTAATTGATCTACGTCACCCACAATAATGACATGGGCTTCCTTTGGAATAGCAGCCATCAAAGAATAGAATAGACGCACATTAAGCATAGATGCTTCATCGATGATAATGACATCTATATCAAGTGGATCATCTTCATTCTTTGTAAAGTCATAGGAGTCACTACCTTGAACAGGTACCAATAGACGATGAATTGTAGTAGCTTCAAACTCAGTGGCCTCGGTCAGACGCTTTGCAGCACGTCCCGTAGGAGCACAAAGTATAATGCGCCCCAATCCACCGAGTTGGAAACCTTTTACTAGTGCCTTGATGATAGTTGTTTTACCTGTACCAGGACCACCAGTTATAAGAGAAAACTTTTCAAAAAATGAGAGCTGTATAGCTTCTTTTTGAGCATCACCAAAGGTAATGTAGTTGTCTCGTTCAAACTTTTCAATAAAGCTTGGAATATCTAAAGCAATTGGATCTGCTTCTAATAAAAATTC
The DNA here is from genome assembly GCA_902466275.1 of uncultured Veillonella sp. Classification (GTDB taxonomy): domain Bacteria; phylum Bacillota; class Negativicutes; order Veillonellales; family Veillonellaceae; genus Veillonella. Next base: position 1,424 of record CABQQJ010000254.1, read on the forward strand.
CCGAGTATAGTGCACACCTTCCACTTCAGAAACATACATCTCTGGCGGATAGATATATAAGATATCTTCATAATACGTACTATACAGTGCACCTTGTTCCAGCAGGCTTTCAATAAAGTTCGCAATATCATCTACATCAGTTTGTAATAGCTCATCTAAGCGACCGATAAGTTGATCTACGGGTAAGCATGTATGACCTTGATTATCTAAACTGCGTAAAATCCATTCTAAACCAGCCTCTAAACGGCGAGAATCACTGCCAGTAATACCTAAATGTTCCGCCAATGTATCAGCCGTACCAAAGAGCATATCTGGTGCAACACGTAGTAAAGTATAGGGGTTATCCTCTATAACAGCTACCGACTGAACACCGTAATAAGTATATACAGTTCGACTCCATTTAGAAGAAATATGGTGACTTTCAAAAAAGTGATTTAAATCGGATAAAATCCCTTCACCAAGTAAAGTATTAAATAGTTCATCCTTAACACTTTTCCGAAGACTAGGAACATCCTTAATTTCTTCAGGACGTTCCTGTCGTAAAATCTCTAAAATACGAATGCCAAAATAGTCGAGAACCTTCTCTACAGACTTCTCACCAAATCCCTTTATACCTAGGTTTAGTAAATACATTTTAGCAGCGCCCATATTATCAGGCTTTAATTTTTCCACACTGCTCGCATCAAATTGGCGACCATACTTTTCATGCTCTACATAGCGGCCTCGTACTTCAATATCTTCCCCTTCTTTAGGAGACTCGAATTTGCCGGTACAAGTAA
>CABQQJ010000255.1 GCA_902466275.1 uncultured Veillonella sp.
TCCCAGGGTACCTGGTGAGCAGGGCAAGTTAAAGGTAATAAGAATAAAACGACGACAGATTCACTGCATCGCTTAGTTCATTATTTTTTAATTATATTATCAATTAATTGATAATATAATTAATGAAGGTCTAATTATAAATTTTAATAATTACTATTTATTACATATTCTATTCATGCATAGAATTATCACTTTTTTATATAGGTCCCTATCTAGCCTAGTAAATACGTGCTTTATAGCTATCTTTCTGATATTTAATAATATACCAAAATGTACCAAAAATTACTCGTTTTAATTATATTTCATATCACTTTCACTATGTTTTCACGAACTATCTATATACTAGCTATAGTTGATTGAGATCAACTAAGGAAATGGAGGTCTACTACTAATAACTTTTACCTGTCCCTTTTACAAATAATACAAACAACACAACACAAAACAATACAACACATAAAACAACACTTAAATACACAACAATACTCTCCCTGTGTATAAACAAAACAATACATATACAAAACTCTCTAATTATATATACCATCTCCCGTATATATAAAGGTAAAAGTTAGGTAGACATAAGAGCCCTTGAAAGAGGGCTCTTTTCCTTTAATATTTCCTATTATTTATTGATTAATAAGCCTATATTTCTTGACATAGTATGTAATATTTGTTAAACTAATCAAGTATCAAGCAAAGCTTGATGAACATAGGGGTATAGCTCAATTGGTAGAGTAGCGGTCTCCAAAACCGTTGGTTGTGGGTTCAAGTCCTACTGCCCCTGCCAAATTTGGATTGCGGTCTTCGGACCGCATGTCCATAAAATTACTCAAAAAATATTAAAAAATGCTTGCGTAGCCGCAATCATTATGTTAATATAAGTGAGTACCTTGTACATGACTCAGTAGCTCAGCTGGATAGAGCGTTTGACTACGAATCAAAAGGCCAGGGGTTCGAATCCCTTCTGGGTCACCAAATTAAAGCATCACAGTAATGTGGTGCTTTTTTTTTGCTTTTTATATGTATATAAAGGACCCTACATATTTATGTAGGGTCCTTTTATGAGCTAATGATCTTTATTTAATAGACTAAGTCTTATTATTTCGCATGTGGCTGATCTGATTCAGCTACTACGTTAACGACGATTTCTTGATCTGCAGAAATAAGATTCATAATGATGGGGATTGGCTGTTCGATGGCTTCAGCTATACTTTTAATTTGTCGCATTGCAACAGGATAAGGTGTTGTTCCATCGCTTTGAAATAATTCTTCCAATTGGGTGATTTCTGCTTGACTTAGATTCGATTTATTTGCGAATTCTTCAACTGTCATATTATGTTGTTCGCGATAGCTTTTAATGATTTCACCGATATACATAATCGCCTCCACTTGAATTATATTAATACATTTTTATTTTATGTGAAAGTTTGATAAAACTCAAGTTAGATTAAAATGATACTTCATATTATTGATACATAATGGTTTTATATTATAAGATGAACATACAATGATACTGATATATATGGAAATGAAAAGAGGTTTGCTATGATGACGAATAGAAAACAACTTTTAATTGTTTATATATGTTTAGCATTAGGGGCTTGGAGTGCTAGCGCTGGAATCAGCTTTAGTCAATCAAATAGAGATACGAATCAAACGCGTCGAGATAATACGATAATACAGCATAAGTCTGAAAAAACTGTTGACGATTCTGACCAAGGCAGTCCTGTTATTGCATCGTATTACAAAGATGGCAAAAAAAAGAAGAAAAAGAGTACTGCTGCTGATGAGACTAAGCTTTCAGAGAAACAAAAAGCAACTAAAGAATTGAATGAACATTCTTGGGTAGAAGAAGCGGGAAAACATCCCTTACCGTATGCGGTTGTGGAAGGGAACGCGGTCAGTGAAGAAGAGTTAGCCCACTGGTGGAAGGTTTTTAATGATCCCGTATTGGATCAATTAATTGATTTGACCCTCAAAAATAATCGGCAGTTAGAGGTAGCTCGTTCTCGAGTTAGACAAGGGCGGTTACAGTTGGGTATTGCTGAAGCACAGCGATTACCTTGGCTAGATGCTTCCGGTTCATGGTCGGCTAATAGAGGTCAGGGTGAGTGGGATTCAGACCGAGAAGCGATAAAGAATTTGCCTATACCTGATAAGATGACGAGAAATGTAGAAACCGGTAAATT
>CABQQJ010000256.1 GCA_902466275.1 uncultured Veillonella sp.
AAAAAAGATAAAGTATGGCCTATCACAGCTTATGGTACGGTAATTAAAGATGCTGGTAACTTATACTTTGTGAACCGTAAAGGTGAAGTTGTTATTCAACCAGGCGATTACGATGCAGGTGAAATGGATAAATTAAATGGTCTATTAGCGTTAAGAGACAATAAGACTGAGAAATGGGGCATTTTCGATGTATCAACAGGTAAGCAAGTAGTAACCTTCAAATATGATTCTATTTCCTTTGCAGGGACTGATCGTTTAGTAGTTGTGAAAGATCATGTTAAAAACCTTATCGATATGAATAGTGGTAAATCCTTGTATTCTGCTCAAACAGAAGCAACTATTGAACCGTTCAACAACGATACTGTAACATGGGTTCATACTGGTAAAGAGGGCTATACAATCATAGATAATAATGGTCATATTTTATTTAGAGATACAAACAAACTTATTGAAGACGCTAAGTCCTTTAACCATGGTTTCAGCTCTGTTAAGTCTAAAGGCAAATGGGGAATCATGAACTCCAAAGGCGAATGGCTTGTACAACCTACATATGATGCGGTAAACGTTTTATAATATAATTGGTTGTAGAATTCCTTTGAATTTGTATTGTCTTTAGTTTTGGCTTAATTAGTATTTTAGTTATAGTTCTTAGCTATAAACTAAATACAACGTAATATCGTTATACAGAAACTAGCAATGTACATATATTATGTATGTTGCTAGTTTTTTTATATTATTTGTCTTGTGTATTGCATAACCGTATTAGAGAACTTTCACTATACTTATAAAAACTTTATTAATACATAGCTAACAATTATAATTAAGAAAATCGATTTACCTAGAAAATAAGCGTATTTTAAGGTATAATTATAGAGATGTATTCCGATTTGGTGTAGTTTTACACTTTCACTTGGAATATGAGGATGATGAAAGTAATGCTATGAACCTTATGCCCAATAGGTTCAGGTGTAGGAGGTATAAAATGGCTAAAGATTGTTCCTTTGACGTTGTGTCCGAAGTGGATATGCAGGAAGTAGATAATGCGGTAAACCAAGCGAAAAAAGAGATTGGTACGCGTTATGATTTCCGTGGCTCCAAAGCGGAAATTAGTCTTGAAGGCGACACTATCAAAATCATCGGTGATGATGAATACAAATTGAATGCCATTATCGATGTATTAAAAGGCAAGATGGTTAAACGTAATGTAGCGATTAAAAATCTTGACTACGGCAAAGTTGAACCAGCAGCAGGTGCAACAGTTCGCCAAATCATTACTATTAAAAAAGGCATTACTAAAGAAAATGCTAAAGAAGTAGTAAAAGCAATTAAAAACATGAAAATTAAGGTACAAGCATCTATCCAAGAGGATCAAGTGCGCGTATCTGGTAAGGATAAAGATGATTTGCAAGCAGTAATCCAAATGTTAAAACAATTGGATATCCCTGTAGAATTGCAATTCGTTAACTTCCGTTCTTAATATTATATGTCCATAGGGTAGGTTAGTTAGACTTGTTTGAATCTCTAATACTATCAGTGTAGGAGGCCTTATGAAAGTGGAGGACATGAAGGGTGGATATACCACAGGTTCATGTGCTACGGCAGGTATGAAAGCTGGTTTGTTGGCCCTCTTAGATAAGAACATCGTGGACCAAGTGGTCATTGAAAATCCTCAAGGTCAGTATATTGAGGTGCCTATTAAAGCCGTAGAGGTTATATCCGATACAGAAGCTAAGGTGACCGTTATGAAAGACGGCGGCGACGATCCTGATGTAACCCATGGCAATGATGTGGAAACAACGGTGACCCTTGATGATACTGGTGAACTACGATTCCGAGCGGGCTTTGGCGTTGGGACGGTAACTAAACCGGGCCTTGCGATGCCGCCTGGAGAACCGGCTATCAATCCTGGGCCTCGTACGATGATGAACATCGTCTTTGAAGAGCATTGTGTACATGGTCAAGGTGTAACAGTAACGGTGAGTGTACCAAACGGTATGGTCTTAGCTAAGAAAACCTTAAATCATACCCTCGGTATCGAAGGTGGTATTTCCATTATTGGTACTACAGGTATCGTTAAGCCTATGAGTGAAGAAGGGTTCAAAAACTCTTTAGTGCCTCAGCTAAAAGTTATGAAAGCCAATGGTTGTGAAACGGCTGTTCTCGTGCC
>CABQQJ010000257.1 GCA_902466275.1 uncultured Veillonella sp.
ATGGACTTATTCTTTCTCATATTAAGTTGTATATGTACAAGTATTATGTTTGCTACAATTTTTGATACGATAAAAAAATGTGCTGTTATCAAGAAATTAATAATAGAGGAGCTTATAAGTAGTAGGAAAATAAAAATACGATTGCCAAAAACTATTAGTTGATTAGATGACATTTCTAATATGTATGTAGTATAAGTATAATCTAAATAGGCATTCACTTGTTTAAAGAGGATGTTTATTGAATTAATAACTAACGAATCTTAGTAAATTAATGTTCAAAAAGAAGGATTTTTGAACATTACTTTTCTAAATAGTAGATTGATGTACAAAATGCTAATTTTTTGTACATTAATTATTATCGTAATAAGTATAGCTTAACAAAAAGACAGTTGATTATATCAGCTGTCTTTTTTATGTGTAAAATTTGTCACAACATTCTCATATATTTCATGTATTTTATGATGTATACAAGTCATCTTGGTAGTTACCAGTTGGCGTAGTATTCATATAGTTTGAGAGGAAGAATATGAGGTATAGAGAATGAGAGCGAGCAATATTGAATTGTTGCGTATCATTTCGATGATACTAATTATTATGCACCATTTCAGCGTGCACGGTTGTTTCCCCTTTACGCCAGATTTAACGTTTAATAAGGTGTTTCTCCAAGTATTTGGACTTGGAGGCAAGGCTGGTGTAGTTGCCTTTGTTATGATAACAGGCTATTTTATGATTTCTAGTAGCTTGAAGTTGCACAAGTTTGCCAAATTAGTTGGGCAAATATGGTTTTACAGCATTGCCATGCTCGGCATGGCTATGGGTTTAGGACTCGATACGGTGACGTCAAGGAATATGATGCTCGCTTTATTGCCCATTGGTGCCATGAGTTGGTTCGCCCAGAACTTTTTAGTACTCTATTTATTAACGCCTGTTATTAATCGAGTACTTCATTGGCTGCAGCATACATACTACGTTATACTCCTAGTGGTTTCCACGGTAATTTGGTTCTTAATGCCGACGGTGCTGAATTTGTGGCCTAATGTACCGCATACCACCTTTGGATTTAAACATATCTTTTCATTTGTCGTATTCTATTCGCTAGGGGCGTACATCAAACTGTACGGCTCACATATAACAAAGAAAATAGGTATTATTTTTACTGCCATAGGCTTTGTAGGAGCCTTTCTAGGGGATATCCTCGTCGATGTACTAGCCATGACGAATCCAGCGTATATGAAACAGATTTTCTACTTTACGCAAAATGATTATGGCTTCTTTCAATTGCTATTAGGCATTGGCGTATTTATTATTTTTTTGAAAGCAAAGATCACTTATCACCCTTGGATCAATGCGGTAGCATCTACTACCTTTGGCATATACCTATTGCATGATAATAAGCTATTCCTTCATTACATGTGGGATAATGTATTGGCAACGTATCAGTACTATGATTCAATACTATTACCTCTGTATGCAATTCTTGTAGTGGCGCTTATTTTTGTCATCGGTATGATTGTAGACTATGTGCGGTTAGCTTTCATAGAAAAACCTGTGATGAAAGCAATCACGCCGAGCCTCGAGCGAATTCAGTCAAGGGTTGAGAAAGTACTGCCATTATAATGCGATTATCGGTGTTTTTTGGTATAATATATAAGTATTCTTACCATAAAACGGGAGGTAATTATAATGCGTAAATTCTTGTATATGTTAGCGGTATTGCTTGTATTAATTGGCATTAGCACAAACGATGTAGAAGCTCGTCAAGATGTGTATGCTACGACATATCTCGGTAATAGCTGGTATGTAGATCAAGACTCTGTAAAGCGAGTGGGAGATATACTTAATTTTACAGTGTACACAACAGCAGGTCTTAGCTATAAAGTGACATCTAGTGATGACAACTATTACAATGCAGACGTGTTTTACGATAATAATAAACTCGTATCGGATAATGGCCAATCCGTCTGGAAGTCGCCAGGCATGATGGCAGCCATGCGCGTGGCTCGTAGATAAACAAAAAAGGCAGGAATTATTGATATGTCCTCCATTACTGAACATATAGTAATGGAGGACATGTTATATAATCTCTGCCTTTTCTTTTGCTTTGGAAAAAGCAAATAGCCCTTCGTTACCAGTAACTGGATAACTGAAAGGCCATTTCATCAATTA
>CABQQJ010000258.1 GCA_902466275.1 uncultured Veillonella sp.
TATGTATTACGTCGTGGTGATGGTATGTATGCCTATAATTTAGCTGTCGTACTGGATGATATTGCTATGGGGATAACGGAGGTCATTCGTGGAGACGATTTACTAGAGACTACGGGGCAGCAAATATATTTATATAAAACATTACAAACCAGTTTCAAATCTAAAAATATACAACTACCTTCTTATGGGCATGCTCCATTATTAATTGATTCTGAAGGGCATAGATTATCTAAACGACAAAAAAGTATTACTATTCGTGAATTACGTGAAAGTCAATGGTCTCCTAATAGAATTTTAGGTGAACTAGCTATTGCTGGCGGATTAGTTGATGCTCATACATTTAGTCGTAGAGAAATTAGTTTATCTGAATTAATTGAGATTGATTTAAATTTACCTAGTCTTAGTCAGAAAACGATTGAGATACAAATTAAAGAATAGAGTAATAGAATAGTATTGCTTTATGTTATAGGATGATTGCTAAAAGAGAATAATTCTTTAACTATATAATTCGATATAATATATTGACAATGTTCGATATTTATTTATAATAGTATATAAGAGGTGGTCGAAATGACAATTCAACAAGCTTTAGATCAAAAGGTGTGGGCCGTTATTGGAGCCACTGATAAAACCGAAAAGTTCGGCTATAAGATTTATAAATGTCTTAAAGATCACGGATATGAAGTATATCCAGTTAATCCTAATGTTGCAGAAATAGATGGAGACAAATGTTACTCTAGTCTTTCTGCACTTCCTGTTGTACCAGCTGTTGTGGATTTTGTTGTACCAGAATCAGCGGGATTGGCTGCACTTGATGAATGTAAAGAACTTGGCATTCCAACTGTGTGGTTACAACCAGGAGCGGATAAACCATCTGTTGTTGAAAAAGCACATGCTTTAGACCTGCATGTCATTCAAGATTGTGTATTAGTTCAATTACCGTAGGAGGGTACAATGAGCGAATTAAAAGAATTAAAAACTGCTGAATATCAAGATTTAGTAAATCAAGGTGGCGTTACTGTTATTGATTTCTGGGCTCCATGGTGCGGTTATTGCGTACGTATGATGCCTATCATCGAAGAAATTGCAGGTGAGCTTGAAGGTAAAGCTAACTTTGTAAAAGTAAACGCTGATGAAGAACCAGAATTAGCACGTAATTTACAAGTTGAAGTATTGCCTACATTTGTTATCTTAAAAGATGGCGAAGTAGTAGATCGTAAAATTGGCTTCTTGCCAAAAGGCGATCTTCAAGGTGCTATTGAATCTAAATTCTAATAATCGGAATAAATCTATATAGATAGAGTAAAAAAGACCTCATCAATGTATATCCAATGCATTGATGAGGTTTTTTTCATATTTTCTATAGAAGCAAATAAAAAGTGTCGTATAAATATAAAATTAGATTAAAATATAAAATTTCATTTTACATAATTCAATATTATTAATAACTCAGTATTTAAGCGGATTAAGATAAGTTTTTAAATGAGTAAGAAATGAAACATAAGTTTAACTTATTAATTTTTTTATGGAAGTTTAAAATAATATATGGTAGTATTATGTTAAATATTGTGAATATTTAGTGAAAAAGAGTGCAATATTTGATTTATTTTTTCATTGTGGGGTGAGAGCCACAAATGTTGGGAGGGAACTTAATATGAATAAGGTATTCAAAGTAGTATGGAGTGCGACTAAGAATGCATATGTAGTAACATCTGAGTTAGCTAAGTCGCATCAAAAAACGGCCACTACAATTGTAGCAGCCATTTTGTTAAGTGCCAGTTTGGGCGGAGGCATTGCTTCTGCATCCACACCTGCAGATTGGTATAGAACTGATCTTATTGGTAGTCAAAAATGGTTAACACCTGGCCAAGGTAGTCAAGCAGTTGAACAACAACCAATTGATTTACATCAACAAGATCAACAACAATGGCAACAAAGCCAACAAAATCAACAACAAGGTCAACAATGGCAACAACAAGACCAACAACAATGGGGCCAACAATCTCAAAAACAAGGCTCTGGTAAGGTTATTGTTGATTTAACTAATATTAAAAATCAAGTTAACCAAAATACTTACAATATTAGCGTATTGAAAGGTAATGTTAACTGCCTTAATAGTAAATTCTATTGTTTAGCTGATAAGGTATCTAAAAA
>CABQQJ010000259.1 GCA_902466275.1 uncultured Veillonella sp.
CCCCTTACCTTCTTCACTAGCTGGTGTACCTGCTTTGTAATCAGCATTTACAAAACCACTATAGTTTTGAATCGTAATAGGACGTGCATCGATTGGATGAATGATACCTGCTGCAGTTGGATTTGCTCCACCTACGAGATTACGTACTTTACTTCCCTTATATAGGTACGCCTCATTATCCCCAGATGGACGTTCTCTTTTAGGGGTAGGCCGCTCCATACCAATCCATTCATTATTCCAAGTCCCTCCATTTTGTAAGTAAATATCAGCACCAGAATTATGAGGGTTCTTATTGCTTTCAGCATATTCATTTAATACAGCACCCGTAAGTTTAGAATTAGGTGTTGTAAAAGCTAATGCTATATTCGTTGGCATTTCGTTATGATTTGGATCACGTCCATAATCCTTATTAATTAACCCTACATTCCCAACAGCGACCAATTCTTTAGACCCTGGATGTTTACCATCAGAGCCAGTATTAACGTATACATCACCCTCTTCTGCCACCACAGAGTAAGTATCAGAAGTTTCTAAAGGATGCGTGATGATACGTCCACCACCATCAACAATAATATGACCACGTTGATTAGCTTGTAAACCGACACCGATAGCATCGATATCTACATTGCCTTTGACGTGAATATTAGTATCTCCATAATCTCTATCAGGATTGTCCTTGCTGAGTCTTGGCACTTTACCACCGTAACCAGCATACACAGCGCTCATATAGTAATGACCGAGTTCCCTTTTTGAGGCTGGTGCATCATTTTTAAGGCGTACAATCAAATCTTTATCCACCGTCAATTGTGATCCAAATCCATTATAAATACCTGATACATTTTTAGTTTTACCTGTATCTGTTAAGCTTTTACCATGCACATTAACCGTCAAGGTATCTTCTATATGCTTAACTTCTGGTTGTGTTTGTACCGGTGACCCCATTGTTAATCCAAGCAATTCCTCCGCTTTATCACTTGTGGCATTAATTTCTGTAGCAAATGCAGAGCAGGTCATTCCAGTTAATACCAACGCAGCCATCACAGCCGATACATTTCGTTGTAATTTCATAAAAATCTCTCTTTCTTACCCCGCTTAATACGAGGCTCTCACAGAACGCATTTATACGTACACCCTAAAAATATAAAAAGACCCCCTAAGTCCAACTTAGGAGGTCTTGTTTATTTCACACACTTAGTAAATAGTTATATCCTATATTATTCAGGATTGATGATGAAGGACAATGCACTGAAGTATTTATTTTGCTCACCTTTAGTTTGAGTTGGGAAGCCCACTTCAACGCCTACTACGTTAAGGCCGTTAGCACTTACTGTAACAGTTGCTTTACCGTTTGCATCAGTTTGGCTTTCGCTAGTAAGATCATTGATTACGTCTTTGATAAGAGGTGCATTTGCATATGGTTTGCCTTCTTTCAAGACTTGGATTTCATATGTATCACCTTTTCTAAGAGTTAATGGGTTAACAGATGGAATGATTTGAATGAAAGCATCTTTATTATTGAAAGGTTTTGCTTCTGCATTCCAGTAGTGAACGTCATATTTAATGGCATGTGTACTTTTTTGAGCACCAGGTACTTCAGAGATTGGTTTATGAACAGTTTTGCCATCTTTGTCTTTTGTCCAATAACCATAGTCAAAGTCAGTTACTGTAATACCCAATTTATCATTTGGTACAACTACTACATTTTTTTCATGTTTAATAACTTGTACAGGAATTACCATGCCATTGTTATCTAAGCCAATGATGCTTTTTACCATTTCTGGGCTATACGCATCATCAACAGGGCCTTCGCCAAGTACTAATGCTTTTTCGTCTAAACGATTTGCGAAGAATACGCCATGAGCATCAACGGAAGAGCACACACAACCTGCAGCTAAACCTACTGCAAATAAAGAAGCTAAGATTTTCTTATTCATAAGAACCTCCATAATCAATAACTTTTTCAATAAACTTGTTATTATTATACAGCGTTACAAATATTTCGTATATACCAATACCCCTATCAGCAAGTTATTATGCGTATTTAGTATATTAACTTATTTTTATACCCAATAATCATAAATGATAAAATTATCATCTATTTTTCATATGAATTTAATAAATAGGGATGCTTATATAGAATTTATAT
>CABQQJ010000260.1 GCA_902466275.1 uncultured Veillonella sp.
CATTATCCTTGCATCGTAACCAAGCTGACGAAGCCTACCTCGTTGGGGAAGGTAAAAAACCTGTTGACGCATATCTCGATATTGAAGATATCATCCGTATTGCAAAAGAACATGACATCGATGCTATCCATCCAGGTTATGGCTTCTTATCTGAAAATGAAGGCTTTGCTCGTCGTTGTGAAGAAGAAGGAATTATCTTTATTGGGCCTAAAATCAAGCATTTGAATATGTTTGGTGATAAAGTAAATGCTCGTGAGCAAGCTAAATTAGCAAAAATTCCGATGATCCCAGGTTCTGATGGGGCTTTAAAAGATTATGCTCAACTAGAAGAATTTGCTGATACACATGGTTTTCCATTGATGATTAAAGCCGTTAATGGCGGCGGCGGTCGTGGTATGCGTGAAGTTCATCATAAAGAAGATCTTCGAGATGCATATGATCGTGCTAAATCTGAAGCGAAAGCTGCGTTTGGCGATGATGATGTATATGTAGAAAAACTTATCGTAGAGCCTAAACATATTGAAGTTCAAATCTTAGGTGATGAACATGGCAATGTAGTTCATTTGCATGAACGTGATTGCTCTGTTCAACGTCGTCACCAAAAAGTAGTTGAAATGGCGCCAGCCTTTGCGTTATCATTAGAAACTCGTAAAGCTGTATGTGATGCTGCCGTTAAAATCATGAAAAATGTTGGCTACGTGAATGCAGGTACTGTAGAATTTTTGGTAACTGCTGATGGTAGCTTCTACTTTATCGAAGTTAATCCACGTATTCAAGTAGAGCATACTGTAACAGAAATGATTACAGATATTGACATTGTTCATGCTCAAATTAGAATCGCTGAAGGCTTTAGCTTACATAGTCCTGAAATAGGTATTCCTGAACAAGATAAAGTTCCTTGTAAAGGTACTGCTATCCAATGTCGTATTACCACAGAAGATCCTAAAAACAACTTTATGCCTGATACCGGTAAAATCTTAGCGTACCGTAGCTCTGGTGGTTTTGGTATCCGTCTTGATTCTGGTAATGCTTTTACAGGTGCCGTTGTAACACCTTACTATGACTCCTTGCTTGTGAAAGCGACAGCATTTGGTCCTAACAACGAAGAAACTATTCGTAAAATGCTTCGTTGCTTAAAAGAGTTCCGTATTCGTGGTGTAAAAACAAATATTCACTTCTTGATTAATGTATTGGAACATCCTGAATTCCAAAGTGGTTCTTATAATGTAAACTTCATTGAAGAACATCCTGAATTATTCGAATTAAAACCAGATCGTGACCGTGGTACTAAATTATTACGTTACATTGCTGATGTTACAATTAATGGCTATTCTGGTGCAGGGGCTCAAGAGGTTCCTGACTTTGAACCGATTCAAATGCCATCTACTTTGGATGTAAGTCCAGCATCTGGTACAAAACAAAAATTTGATGAACTTGGACCAGATAAATTCAGTAAATGGTTATCTGAACAAAAACAAGTATTCTTCACAGATACTACATGGCGTGATGCTCATCAATCCTTGTTTGCTACACGTCTTCGTACAATTGATATGGCACGCGTAGCTGGTCATGCTGCGAAAGGTGTTCCTAACTTATTCTCCTTAGAATGTTGGGGCGGTGCTACATTTGACGTATCTTATCGTTTCTTACATGAAAATCCATGGGAACGCTTGCGTATGTTCCGTCGCGAAGTACCTAACACATTGCTTCAAATGCTTCTTCGTGGTGCCAATGCAGTAGGCTACACATCTTATCCTGATAATGTTGTTCGTCATTTCATTCAACGTGCTGCAGCCAATGGTGTTGACGTATTCCGCGTATTTGATAGCTTGAATAGTCTTGATAATATGCATGTTGCTATCGATGAAGTGCGTGCACAAAATAAAATAGCTGAAGTTGCATTGTGCTACACTGGCGATATCCTTGATGGGGCTCGTACAAAATACAACTTGGACTATTATGTAAGTATGGCGAAAGAGCTTGAAAAAGCTGGTGCCAATATTATTGCCATTAAAGATATGGCCGGCCTTTTAAAACCACAAGCTTCTTATAACTTGGTATCTGCCTTGAAAGATGCTGTCTCTGTTCCAATTCACTTGCATACTCATGAAGGCTCCGGTAACTCTATCTATACAT
>CABQQJ010000261.1 GCA_902466275.1 uncultured Veillonella sp.
AAAAATACTTGTCCCGCTGCAAACCCTTCATCTGGTTTGCCTACAAAATGCTTTTCATCCATTAAGGACCAATTCTGATCGATTTGATAATACGTAATACTACCAGAATCTTGCATTACCTTTAAAAGTGATCCTTTTTCAATCGGTTCTGTTAGGAATAAATGAACTTGACCCTTTTTGACCTCTGCTTTGCCAATCAATTTCCCTTGATTATTTGGGGCCACCACGGTCATCATTGATTTTCCTACATGGTCTGTTAAATAATCCGTAGAAAATCCACGATTAAATCCAGAAGCTAATGCATCGGCATCAGTAGAATCTATATGAGCCGTATCTAAAATATGACGATAGGTCCCAATAACTTGACGCACATAGGAAACCTTTTTCATACGCCCTTCTACCTTAAAGGACGTAACACCGGCCGCCACAAGTTCATTCATATATTCACTATAGTTAAGATCCTTTGGACTTAATAGATAGGCTTCGTGTTTTGGCAACAAGCTAGTACCTAAAGAATCCAATAGCTCATAAGGCAACCGACAAGGCTGTGCACAAGCACCACGGTTACCACTGCGACCACCGATGAAAGAACTCATTAAGCATTGACCAGAATAACATACGCACAACGCACCGTGTACAAAGACTTCGATTTCAGCTGTACAGTTCTTGCAAATATGTTCAATTTCAGCGAGGCTCAATTCACGAGCTAAAACGACACGTGTAAAACCGAGACTTTCATAAAAACGAACCGCATCGAGCGTAGCTGCAGTCATTTGTGTACTGCCATGTAAGTGTAATTTAGGAGCCACTCGCTGCGCCAATTTAGCCACTGCTAAATCTTGAACGATGATAGCATCCACGCCGATGCGCTCTAAGTCCTTTAAATATGCCTCAAGAGCAGATAATTCGGAGTCACCTATGAGGATATTTACCGTTACATATACAGACACATCTAGAATATGGGCCAAGCGAATAGCCTCGGTTAATTCCTCAATTCCAAAGTTTGCTGCATGAGCTCGGGCATTAAAACCTTTGCCACCAAGATAAATGGCATCTGCTCCAGATTCTAAAGCGGCTATAAAGTTTTCCATCGTACCGGCAGGAGCCAATAATTCCATGGATAATCCTTTCTACCTAACTAAAGGTATAACTATAGTACTAAAAGGGTTTACCATATGGTAAACCCTTTCAATATACTGCTTGAGATTAACGTAATCTGCAGTTAATTTCTGCTAATGCATCGATAATAGCTTGAATATTACCGTCAATATCCTCATCATTCAACGTACCTTCCATAGAGCGGAATTGCAAGTTGTATGCAAGACTGCGGTAACCAGCTTCGATATGTTCACCTTCGTAAACGTCGAAGATAGATGCATTTTCTAAATATTCTCCACCATGTTCTTTAATGATGGATAAAATTTCACCACTAGATACGGACACAGGTGCAACGATGGCAAGGTCACGGCTAGTGCCTGGGAATTTACTGAAGGATGTATAACGGAATGCTGGAATCGTTAAGGATAATACGGCTTCCAAATCGATTTCAAACATGTATACTTTTCCTGGTAAATCAAAGTTTTTGCTCACTTGTGGATGTAATTCACCATATTGAGCAATCATTTTACCATCAACAACGTATTGAGCACTTACACCTGGATGGAAATATGGCTCAGCGCCACGATTAATTTCGTAGTCTGTAACGCCTAATTCAGCTAACAATGCATCTACAATGCCTTTTACATCATAGAAATCTGTAGTGCGTTCTGCTTGATTCCAACCAGCTTGGTTTGCCTTGCCCATCAATATACCACAAGCCATAGGGCGTTCATGAGGTACTTCTGTTAAAGGCAATGCTTTTGGTTCATATACATTTGCTGTTTCAAATAACCAAAGATCCTTATTTTGTTGCGCAATATTGCGTTTAGCTGCTTCAATAACAGCTGGTACCAATGTAGTACGCATATAAGGGAATTCTTCGGAAATAGGATTCAAAATTGGAATGGCTGTATAACGGCTATCCCCTTCAGGAAGCATCATGTTAGTAAGGCCATCTTTATGCATGAAGCTAAATGTAATGATTTGAGTCATACCCAATTTAGCCAAAGCATGTGTAACCTCTTTAATAAGAGCTTT
>CABQQJ010000262.1 GCA_902466275.1 uncultured Veillonella sp.
GTATGAACAATGTAATCAATCAATTGGTCTTTAGAATAGCTAAGCACCTCTGCACGAGAAGATTTCTGAGCAACTTGTACATCATTTAGCATAGCAATGTATGCATCCACATCTTTACCTTTTTCTGCAATAGCCTCCGCTAAAGGATGTCCACCACCACAGCAAAAATCAATTCCATCTTTTGCTAATACATCCATTAACTCTGGATTTACTTTAACCGCATCAGCTACGGTCATGGATTTATCAATAGTTCCAAAACTCATAAGATACACCTCCAATGGTTTACGCCGATCTATATTCTTATAGTTATACTATACGATCAACCATGGATTCTGTCTGTCGCAGTGGCTACGAATTTGAAAGTAACATGACAACAATGGTAAGGCTGTAGAAAATAACATAAAGTAATGAATATAAAAATATATATTACATATGTATATATATATAATTGTGTGGGCAACTATTAGATGCTTTCAACAGCAGCGATAGCAGCAACGTCTACAACGTCTTGAGCAGAGCAGCCACGGGAAAGGTCATGAACTGGTTTAGCCAAACCTTGAATCAATGGGCCAAGAGCGTCAGCGCCGGAGAAGCGTTGTACCAATTTGTAACCGATGTTAGCAGCTTGAAGATCAGGGAAGATCAAGATGTTAGCTTTACCAGCTACGTTGGAGCCAGGAGCTTTCTTTTCTGCTACGGAAGGAACGATGGAAGCGTCCAATTGTAATTCGCCGTCGAATTTGAAGTCAACATTGCGTTCTTTCAAGATGTTAACAGCTTCTACTACTTTGTCTACTTCTGGAGTGGAAGCGGAACCTTTAGTGGAGAAGGACAACATGGATACGCGAGGGTCAGCCATGCCAACAACTTTGCGAGCTTTTTCTACAGTGGATTCTGCAATATCAGCCAATTGTTCGCTAGTTGGGTTAGGCAATACGCCGCAGTCGGAGAATACGAGCATACCGTCGTCGCCATATTCTTTTTTGCTTGTGAACATGAACATGGAAGAAGATACAGTTTTAAGACCTGGTTTAGTACCTACAACTTGTAATGCAGCACGCAATACGTTTGCAGTTGGGCAACCGGAACCAGCAACCATGCCATCTACTGCGCCAAGACGAACGAGCATAGCGCCGAAGAATAAGCAGTCACCTTTCATAGTTGCGTCAGCTTTTTCAGGAGTCATGCCTTTTTTAGCGCGCAATTCTACGAATGTATCAACCATTTCTTGGTAACGATCGTAGTTAGCTGGATCGATGATTTCAGCACCTTCGATGGATACGTCAACAGCTTTAGCAGCTTCAGCGATTTCTGCAGGGTTACCAACGAGTACAGGTGTTACGAAACCTTCTTTCAAAATGATTTCAGTTGCTTTCAATACGCGTTCATCTTTGTATTCTGGCAACACGATTTTTTTACCTAATGGTTTTACTTGGTCTTTTAATTTTTGAATTAAATCCACGATTTTTGCCTCCTTAACATTGGCTTTACGCCATATCAATACTATTATTATAGCAAATTCAACCTATTGGTAAAAGTAAAAATTATTTCTTACCATATCATTCCTAGTGTTATACTCTTTTTATGAAAGTTGGAACTCATTCCAACTTTTCTCAATTTTAACTATCAACTTGGATTTCATTCCAACTTTTTATCATTTTTAATGTAAAGTTGGATTAGATTTCTAGTGTTTTAATTTAAAAATTTAAAACACAACTTCTCAATTAATTTTTATTTACGAACTACATACCAATAATTGAACTCTTTACACATAATACGCTACAATAATAAAAACAAAATACGGATAGCCAAATGCCAATTTATATTCCTTATACACCCATTTAGGAGGGCTTATGGCAAATACTGAGACAACAATCAACGCCGTTATAAATCCAGAAATTAACGAAACGCCTATAGACATAGAGAAAACGATTAAAGCCTTGGAGCGAAATAAATTTGTAGTTCATTATTTTGAAACAGGCGCAGAAGCTATTTCCTATTTAAAAGGTCGTATTCAAAACAAACGTGTAGCCATTGGCGATTCTCGCACTTTATTAGAAATAGGTGTTCATGATGCTTTATCCGAGGTCAACGATGATATAACAGATATCCATCGTCCCCTTCCTGGTGAA
>CABQQJ010000263.1 GCA_902466275.1 uncultured Veillonella sp.
GAAAAGATTAAAGTTTTGGAATACCATCCCTACTTCAGCACGAACTTCATTGAGTTTAGACTTATCAGAAAGATCCATACCATCTACAATTACCTTACCAGATGTAGGCTCTTCTAAGTAGTTCATAGTACGCAATACTGTACTTTTACCAGAACCAGATGGACCAATTATAACGACAACTTGACCTTTTTCTATATGTAAATCAATGCCCTTTAATACTTCATTTTTACCAAAGGATTTATGTACATTTTCTAATTTAATCATTTAATGCTATATTTCCTTTCAAGATATCCAACTAATTGTGAGATTGTCACCGTCATAATAAGATAAATAACGGCAACTGTACCCCAGATTTCAAAGGATGCATAGGTTTTAGCAATAATTAATTGACCACGACGTGTCAACTCCTCGAAACCGATAACAGAAACTAAAGAGGAATCTTTCAACATGGCAATAAATTCGTTCCCTAACGGAGGAATAATTGCTTTAAAAGCTTGAGGCATAATGATGTAACGCATGGTTTGTCCCCAAGTTAAACCAAGAGAACGACCAGCCTCCATTTGACCTTTATCAATAGATTGAATACCAGCACGGAAAATTTCAGACACATATGCACCAGAGTTAATACTACATGCCGTAACAGCTGCAATAAACGGATCGATACGTTGACCTGTAATCATTGGTAAAGCAAAATAAATCAAGAAAATTTGTACCAAAAGTGGTGTACCACGAATGATATCTACATAACATTTTGCAAGCAATCTAACTAATCTAAATTTAGATAAATTTGCTAAAGATACTAAAAGACCGATAAAAAAGCCACAACCTACAGACATGGCTGTAATTTCTACAGTCACTAGAGCACCTTGTAGCAAGAGCGGTAAATTATCCGCAATTAACCCCCAATTAAAACTCATAATCTCTCCTATTATTTAAATTCTAAAACTACTGGCATATCAGCAGGTGCATCTACATTAAACCATTTTTTATATAATGTATTAAATTCACCATCAGCCTTCATATCAGCAATTGCTTTATTGATTTCTTCTTGCAATGCTTTGTTATCCTTATTAATTGCTAAGCCCAAATATTCTTTAGTATTTGGATATGCCATAAATTTAATATGTTGGTCAGGATGCTTAGTACTGTAATATTGAGCTACAGGTAAATCGATTACAGTTGCATCTACTCCACCATTTTGTAATTCTAACAAAGCTTCATTACTATGGTCAAATTCTTTTACAGTAGTACCTTCAATTTTATGAGCTAAATCTGCACCAGTAGTACCTAATTGGGCTGCAATTTTTTTACCCTTTAAGTCATCAAGAGAATTCACAGCCGTTCCATCTTTATATACTACTGCTAAGGCATTTTCATAATAAGGAGAAGAAAATAATACTTTTTCACTTCTCGCTTTTGTAATAGTCATACCAGATGCAGCAACATCAATATCATGTGTATTCAAAGCTGGAATCAAAGCATCAAAAGCTACATTTTTTAGCTCTACATCTTTATTAATACGCTTACCGATCGCACGAATCAATTCAATATCAAAACCTGTATAATCTTGAGTTTTTTCATCTTTAAACTCAAATGGAACAAATGTAGCATTAGTGCCAACGACAAGTTTATTAGATGTAGGTTGATTAGAGGAACCACATCCACCAACTAAAGAAGCCGCCATCACTAACATACAACCGCCAAGAATTATTTTTTTTACTTTGCTATTTAACATATTATCAACCTCATTATTTTAACTTACTACTACTTTATAATAGTATATAGATTTAGTATAATTATGTCAATAATTTTGTATATAATTTTAGATACAATCGCAAAATCGCTATATTTATATTTTAATTTTATACATTGTTTGTATAAATATTACGGTTATGTATAAAAACTTTCCCATAGTTAGTGGTTTTCTATAGATTTTATAATATACAACTGTATAAAAAAAGCACATGAGAAAAGCCTCATGTGCCCCTATACGGCTGACCTGGTCTTTGCCCCCACACTCGCCTGCTGGAAGGTTCGCTCATAAGTCCAAGACTCCCCACTACTACCTCTCTCGATTTTATCGGCAGGACTTACACCTAAGCCGCACCATGCTCACAAC
>CABQQJ010000264.1 GCA_902466275.1 uncultured Veillonella sp.
CATGACCGCGCGATAGATTATCTACAATAATAGGTGTATAACCCGATTGTTGTAAGGCACGTACTGTGTGACTCCCAATATAACCAGCCCCACCTGTTACTAAAATATTCATAGTTCCCCCTTATGAATTCTCTCCATCCTTTACATGAGCCAATTTTGGACCGATGAGACGTTTATAAACTTCAACACCTGGTTGATCGAAAGCGTCTACACCAGCAAAAATAGATTCAAAGTAAACAGCCCAACAATGCATAAACATGATTTCCCCTAAATGGAATGCATTTAATGTTGGTACAGTTATCGTCATATTAAAGCGATTGTCACTAGATAAAGCCTCTCTATTAGCATCTAATGCAATATTGAGAATATCACAAATGCCTACATTACCAAGTGCTTGCAATCGTTCATATTGACTATGTGTATTAGGCACTACGAGATTATGTTGCCACTCTTTAACCTTAATAAATTGAACGACCTTATTAAGGCGACCTTCTTGATGCTCTTGTACTTGAGCATGCATATCCATAGTACCTACTGCAGCTACTGGCGTGCGGCCATATGGTAGACAAGTATTACTCATTTTTCCAAGAGATTCGGATAGGAGCTGTACATACCAATCAGATAAGGAATGAAGAGCTTCCCCATAAGGCATAAACACCTCAATAATACGACCATACCGTTCAGATGCAATATATTTTAATAATGCACTAAATAGTGCAGGATTTTTATAAACATCCTCTTCTTGGCAAGCCATATCCATCGATGCAGCACCAGCTAAGAATCCTTCAATATCAAATCCTACAAGAGCGGCCGTTACAAAACCAACTTCTGTAAATACAGAGAAACGACCACCTACACCATAAGGAATGCTATAGGTCTTCCAATTATTTTCTATCGCCATAGATCGTAAAATCGTAGGATGTTCATCATCAGATACATCTGTAACAGCTATCACTTCGTAGTTAATATTACGATCTTGTAAAGCCTTCTCCAAAATCATGAAGTTAGCCATTGGTTCAATGGTAGATCCAGACTTAGAATTAATAACGAGCATCACCTTATAATCAGGACCTTTTTTCTGAGCTTGACACTCTAACGTACGAATTAGCCCTACTAAGTAATCACCATCCACATTAAAGCCTGCAAAGTACATTCTAGGATAGCCGTCGCGTTCCTCTGCACTGTAGTTATTCCAAAATGCTCCACATTGCACATCAAAAATAACTTTGCTTCCCAAATAGGAGCCCCCAATACCTACGGATACAACTGTATCAATATTATGGCGTGCATAGTCACGTAATTCGTAAAGCCGCTCTAACATATCTGGTGTATTGATACCATCTTCTGAAATATATGGAAGTTGGTAAAACAACACAGGTTCAGGTAAACCATCTTTAGAAACATGACCTTCTTCGAAGCCTGTAGAACGCAAAATATTTGTATGACGCCATACATTTTGTATAGCTCGTTCAAAATTATTCACATCGCGTTCTTGTATGCAACTTTCATTATATATATTAGCATAATCTAACTCAAAACCTGATTGTAATCGCAACATCAAATATCTCCTTCACTGACATTTTATGTACAATATTTTACCCATTATATCACAAAAGAATGAATAAAATATTAGTTTATACAATCATTTTACCCACAAGCCATAACCGAATCCAACTGCATATACAGACCAAAGTAATGCAAAAGGAATGGCTAATTTAAATTTAATTTTTAATGTCTTATGACGCCATAGGACCATGCCTAATAAAGCACCAACACCCCCAAAGGCAAACGCTAAAAATAATAATGTAAACTCTGAAATTCGATCATATCCATTAATGGCACATAATTTATCATATCCATACAGACTAAATACGATAAGATTCCAAATACCTACGGTCACCCAAAATTGCGTATCACTCATATCCCCAAACCTTATTTTTCTTACTTATGATGAGCTTTAAAATATTCCAATGTCTTTTGTAAACCAGCTTCTAATGTTGTAGTGGCAATAAAACCAAAATC
>CABQQJ010000265.1 GCA_902466275.1 uncultured Veillonella sp.
GCGATACGCAAAGGCAGTGCCATCGCTATTTTACAAGCTATGCGTACCTCTGGTGCCCTTACACCAACTATTGAAAAAGAGTTGCCTATGACAAAGGACCAAGCCTTCCAGCGCGTCTATGAGGGCGCCCAAAAGGGTTGTTCTTACTGCGCCTACGCCATTGCCAATGTATTCCAATGGGGGGATTACCACATCTTACCATCGGCTCAAAAGGTGGCTAATGAAGGTGAACCATCTGCCTTTGTCCGTTTCTTAAAAGGCTTGTTTGCCCAAGCAGATCAACGTAGATTCGCAAATAAAGTAACTGCCATTGCTCAGCAATGGTTGCGTAAATCCGCCGAAGCAGGCCTTGTTATTGCATACCGCAACTTGCGCATTACCTATATAGAGCAAGATAATAGGAAGATGGAAGAGCAAGTCATTTTTGAAGGGGCTGCAGCAGGTTTGCCACTCATGATGTATTTAGCTGGCGATATTTGTAAGTCTCGCGGGGAGCATGAACGAGCGCTCGAATATTTTGAGCGCGGTGCCGCCATGAATAATGGCATGTGTTTGCGTGAAGCTGCCGAGTACTATGCAAAACCATGTGAGTCTAACAAAAGAATCCCTCAGAATATTCAAAAGGCCCTCAAATACTACGAACGCGCTGCTATAAGTCCAGATTATTTAGACTTTAACGACCACGCTTATGTTACAATGCAAGCCATCATTCTTCGCACCTTGAATATCGATGGTCAGTCTCAAGACTGGTCTCGCATCGCCCACTTATTACAACAACCAGCTATTTACACGCTCGATGCGATTTGGCCGTATCTCGCTTATGTATTTACTTTCAAAAAAGGTAATACCCCTGCTATAAGAACCGCCATAGAGTGCGTCAATCAGGCTAGCAAATGTTTCGATAGATACGGTAGTTATGACTATGCGGACCATCTATGGCAACTGGCCGCCGGCTATTGCTACGAAATTGGTGCCATTACAAAAGAACCTGATTTAGACCAAGCCGTTACGTTTTACGAGCATGCTCGTGAAAGCATCAGACGTCTCAACACAAGAAACGATAATTGGTTAGGCACTGGTGAGCCGTTGGTAATTCCTGACGAAGCCTCTGAGCGATTAGAGGCCTTTGAACTCGTTGATGGACACTATCAGTACAAAGAAGGCATAAAACAATCTTCTACAACATGTAATCCTATGCCCCCTGCTTGGCCTCAAAACTCCGTAGATGTATTAGAAATCTTTGAGGACTCTACTACTGGTTGGCGCACGAATAAATACGACTGGAATTTCATTCAACGGGAATGGGATACACAAAAATATCTCAGCCTGATCATCTATGATAATCGCCAATCCATAGAAAACGTAATTTACGATGTATACAGTATCGTTATGTTCCACAATGAAGATAAAAATTCTTGTACCATCTATCTATATGGCTACATTGAGGATCCTACGGAACGCGATGAAACCTTAGAGCCTACGGTATATGAAATAAGATACTTTAAAGAAATGTCCATTCCTGCAGGTCTCGCTTTAATTAAAGACTTCTATGATAATGCTACATTGCCTGTGATTGATGAAAGCTGGGAGAAACAGTACAAAAATACTACGCCACCTCGAGAATATGTATTAACTTGCGACAACGATATTTTCTACCTCAATCAATATGAACTTTCCAATCAAATGATTAAGGATGCCTTAGAAGGCGTAGCCAATGGCAAGTACGATATCATTGCGGTTCGCCCATCTAACCTCGACGATCCGGGTATTAGCTACTTCATCGAGCGCGGAAAAGGTAAAAACTTACACATTTCTCTCTATATCACTATAGAAGATGACGTAGAAGATGACATCGTATATGGCTTTAAACGGGAATCTAGCAACTTAACCTCTATTAACTACTGGATTCAAGAATCTATAACAAGCAATAAACTGCCGGACTTAAGCGATTGGGAAGAAGTTAAAAAGAAAGACTAAAGGAGGGATACTTTGGAAACGTGGAAACGAACGGTGTACATTT